>CALKDE010000029.1 GCA_938082955.1 uncultured Pseudomonadales bacterium | reverse complement strand
TCCACGATTTTCCGGGCGCGGCATGTCAGCCCTACTACTAGACACAGACATGTTTCATGATGCCGCGGACTGTCGCGAATTAGTTGAGATAGGCTCTATTCTCCTACTACCAGGATCCAACGTTATGCTCGGCGGACGCTTTGAACGCGGCAGCCTCCGGGAGGGTGACGACACCAGAGCTAATGGCAGTTATAGCGACAGCTACAGCTTCATAGCAGAGCGAGGCGACTCTACGATTATCGATCTACGCTCGGGCGAGTTCGATACTTTCCTCACGATTCTCGGCCCAAACGGCGAAGAATTCAGCAACGACGATTATGCAGAAAGCTTCGATCGCTCATTAGTTTCTATTCCTCGAACTGAAACCGGCACCTATGAAGTAATCGTATCAAGTTATGCCGAAGCTGAAAGTGGCGGCTACACATTGGAAATCACCACCGACGAAAGACCACTGGAATCCCTTAACCAACAGATTAGTGGTGTACTAATGATTGAGGACGAAACATTCACCGATGGTGAGTACTTTGACAGCTATGATTTCGAAGGCCGACCGGGCCAATCCATAACACTCGACCTAAACTCCGATGAATTCGATACTTATTTGATTCTCCGACAGCCAAATGGAGAAGCATTAGTCAATGATGATACTGATGGCTCGAATAGTCGAATCGAAGTTACCCTGCCGGAGGCGGGAAACTATGAAGTAGTCGTTAGCTCCTTCGCAGGTGGAGAAACCGGCGAGTACCGGCTTAATATCGCGGAAATAACTGATCAGACGGGAGGCGCCAGTTCGGCAGTGGCTACTGGCAGCCTACGCCTTGGTGATTCCGTATCTGGCGATTTAGTTGACGGCGATCAAGTCGCTGATAACGATGGGTTTCAAGATAGCTTTTTCTTTACCGGCAATAGCGGCGAGGCGATTGTTGTTGATCTTACGGCCAGTGATTTCGACACTGTACTCAGCCTGCAGACACCTTCTGGCGAATTGTTCGAGAACGATGATTTTGAAGGCAGCACGGATCAGTCACTCTTACGGCTGACGCTACAAGAATCAGGTCGCTATCGCATTCTCGTCTCATCTTATAGTAGCGGCGAAACTGGCGATTATCAGCTCGCCGTTCGGCCCGCCGACGTTCTCAGCTCAGTTTCCACCCGCGCTGCTTTCGGCTCGCAAGTGTATGGCCTATTCGCCGGCATAGCCGACTATCCCGGCACGGGCAACGATCTGTATTTAACTGATCAGGACGCGATCCGAGCTCGCGATGCACTTATAGCTGGCGCCGGAATGAATACAGACAACGCGTATACATTGCTCAATGATGACGCCACCGGAGAAAATTTTCGAGCAGCCCTGAACCGTATCAATGCAGACATAGGCGCCGACGATACTCTGGTGATTTTCTATTCGGGACACGGCGACAGAGTGCCACGGGCAGCTGGCCCTAACAGTTCCGATCCCGATGGAATGGATGAAACCATCGAACTCTACGATGGCCCGATGCTTGATGATGAATTAGCCGCCCTGCTGGAAAACAGCAATGCGGGCACAATTTTATTGGTGATGGACTCCTGTTTTAGCGGCGGTTTCTCCAAGGATATCATTTCCCGTCCCGGTCGCATGGGACTGTTCTCCTCTGAAGAAGACGTTACTTCACAGGTCGCTTTTAAGTTTCAAGCTGGAGGGTATCTATCCGTCTTCTTCGACGAGGCAATTCGGGAGGGATATGCAGACAGAGATGAAAATGGCGAAGTGACAGCTATCGAGCTGAGCCAATACCTACATGGGCGCTATCGTGCCGATGTAAAATCCTTAGGCACCACAAGCTATGTACGAACTTCTGGACCGCAATCCGCCTACCAACACCTAGTCGTAGATCGTGGCGGTATCGGGCCCTATAGTATTTTATTTAACAGAAATTGATCAGTAGAATCTAAAGAGCAAGAGGTGGTGATAATTAGCCTATAGGGTGAAATCAATTTCAATCTAATGCAAAAACCCAAATGGCCGCACCACCTTTTGGTGAATCATTTATTGGCATACCTTCATCTTCAGCAAAATATCCGTACATTCGTGTCCAGTCATTAACATGATAGCCAGTTTGGCCCACAACCAATGCGATATACTGTTTGTCGTTTACAGAGTAAGTAGCTATTGTCGAGCTCGGAACATCATTAAGAAGTGACTCCCATAGCACTTCACCAGTTTCCTCATCCAGTGCTTTAAACCCGCGATTTAGATCGCCAACAAAAACTAGTCCACCTGCCGTGGCAAGTACCGAGCTAATAATAGGGCTGGGTTGACGGTGCCTCCAGGCAAATTCTTGCTCTGACATATCAACTGCCTGAATCCGCCCCATACTACCGTTGCTGTCTGGATTAAGAGCGGCGGCGAAATTGACGCCCGATGTTACTACTGAATATCCCTCTGTACTGGCGATTATGCAGGCCTCGTTCAAGGGAATAAACATTCGATTCGTTATCGGATTAAAGGCTGAGGGAGGCCAGCTCTTTGCACCGTAGTGATTCGAGCAGATTAGGCTGACCGCTTCCGGATTCGGAATTGTATCGGGGTTAATTGTCTTGTATCCAGTCTCGGGATCAATCGCAGAAACAACATTCTGCAAACCCATATCGATGGAAAACAAATATTCCCCAGTTGCTGCATCGACAGCATCGAGAATACCCAGCTTGCCAACATTAACCACTGCTTTACGGGTTTCTCCGCGGAATGGAATATTTACAATTTGCCGCTCGAATGCCCAGTCTAAATCCCATTGATCGTTCGCCAAGTGCTGGTAATACCACGCCAACTCACCAGTATCAGGATTCAAGGCAATCGTCGCGTTGGTATAGAGTGCATCATTGGTAATTCCATCTCTATTAACCGGGTATAACAATGGTCCTGTGTCGTAAGTTGGCGCTACACCAAAATAAACTAGATTGAGTTCTGCATCGTAGGCGCCTGCGTTCCACACTGAGCCACCACTTCTTTCCATCATGGTTAAACCGTTCCAGCTATTACCCCCCGGTTCACCAGGTCGCGGAATTGTGTTGAAGCGCCACTTCTGCTCGCCTGTTTCAGTATCAAGCCCGAGTACCCAGCCACCCTTCGCGATGCGTAGTGAGGTGATTCCCTGTATGACCGTATCACCAATGATCATCGGCGCCATGCGCAAATGATAACCAACTAAACCTTCTTCAGTTTCTATTTCATGATCCCAGATAAGCTCCCCAGTCTTCGCACTCAACGCCAGAACATGCAGATCAGAAGTAGGCACATAGACTTTGTCATCATGCAGGGCAATCCCCTTTTTTTGGCTGGAGGGTACAGACGACTCATGCTGGTAACGCCATAACAGCCCACCATTGGTAGCATCAATTGCAAGAATTGTGTCGGGGAACGTAAATAAGAACATCACCCCGTCGTGAACAATCGGGCCCGGATTATTTGGCCCCGCTTGCAATGGCATTCGCCAGGCTAGGGAGAGATCATCAACATTGGTTTTATTAATTTGATCAAGCGCACTAAAACCCTGATTGTCATAACTGCGCTGCCAAAGTAGCCAATCCTCCTCTGGAGGATTATTCAACATTTCGCCAGTTACTGGAGTTAATTTCGCCAGAATTTCTTCTGCCCCATCTGCAACATTGGTCTCGATCAGAACTCTCGGCCCGTCATTCATCTCGGGCAGTAGGCGATTCGATTGAAAATCAACTCCCGGTGCCAACGCTTCTGAGTCTGGGCTCACTCCATTGTAGTCAAGAATATAGGCTGTAATTTCTTCATAGGCTTGATCATCGAGACCTGTAGCTGAGCCGGGGGGCATTCTACGCAATTGAGTTGCAAGTTGGTCTATCGACACGCCACTCCAACGAGCAGCAAAATCAGGGCCTGATAAGTTTGGCACGACTGTGGCGCCTTCAAGATTCAACCCGTGACAACTCGCGCAATTAAGTTCGTAGATTTTCTTGCCAGAATTCGCCTGAACCTCAGTATGAACTAGTGTATGCTGACTATTCGCCTGGCCACCTAAAAGGGCTGTGACCAGGAAAAGCAAAAACGTTTTTAGGGTAACTGGTAGTCTGATTTTTTTGATGCTCATGATAACGTTCCAGTACTTTTCCTGATTGCTAAACTCTGGCTGCCCATGCAAGGCAGCGTTCTCCACAGAATTCCAAATCCAAGTCTTTTTGGATCTTATCTAGATAAAGCAGAACCACTGAGAGTCGCACAATTAGACCGGAAAATGCAATTCAAACGAGCGCGACATCCTCCACCAACTAAGGCCTACGGCTGCATTCCCAGCCCTGAAGTACTGGGTATTTTTACAAGAATTGATTAGTGTTATTCTCGCTCTGCTCTATGTCACCCTAGTTCGCGCAGGTTTATGCGGAAAACAAACTGATTTGGGTTGCTGAGGCGCCAATAAAATTCGGGGAAGCAGAATGAATTATCCGTCACCCACTTTGCAGCGAAATCGAAGTCGTGTTTCCGCAGCACTCCTAAGTGTTTTTGCCACCCTGTCTCTATTTAGTGGTGCTATGTATTCTCAGAGTCAGAGTGAATGGCAGGCACTGCCTGATATGCCAGTTGGGAAGTGGGAACCTGGAACCGTTGTTCTCGATGAAAAACTGTATGTCTTTGGTGGCTATACCTTTGGCGTAGTAAGCAGCAAACGCGCGGAGATATTCGATCCACAAGACGGTAGTTGGACCTTAATCCAAGAGCTTCCCAGTGCTATTACTCATATGAACACTGTACTCGATGGACGCACTGTTTGGTTTGCGGGGGGGTTCAAAGATGGATATAAGGGGCACGCTATCGCAGAAGTGTGGAGCTACGATGTCGATCAAGATCGATATACCGCAGCGCCTCTATTGCCAGAAGCTAGAGCCGGCGGTGGATTAGCCATAGTAGGCCGAAAGATGCATTACTTCGGTGGGCTAATGAGTGACCGAGACACAGATTCAAGTGATCATTGGGTGTTAGATCTGGATGAGTGGGCAGCGGGAGCCGCTGCCTGGACCAACGCCGCCGCCATGCCGGTACCGCGCAATCAATTCTCAACAGTAGTGCTTAACGGAAAAATATATGCCATTGGCGGCCAGTTTCATCATGACAGCGAGCAATTGGATCAGCCTAGAACAGATATCTATGATCCGCAAAATGATTCCTGGAGCATTGGGCCCGACCTCCCTAAGGGGCATTCTCATGCTGAAGGCGCAACCTTCGTCCACAACAAGCAAATTTACATACTCGGTGGTCACACCACTCCAGCGGGTGGTACCAAGTCTCACGATGCTGACATATTGCGTTTAGTAGAGAGTGGCCAGTGGCAAAAAATTGGCGAGCTACCAGCGCCCGTGTCTTCAGCAGCCGCTGCGATTATTGGCGATCAAATGTTCGTTGCCGGTGGTGCACATCCTGGTAGTACCGTCATAGGAACAATGTGGGTTCGTCCCGCACCTTAAAAGAAAGTATTATTCGATGGGAACTGAAACGCAAACTTATCGGACTAAGACCTTGAACACAGGATAATCGACCGAACTCGCGTTTTCTAACCCTCGTTCCAAATAGTCGTCAAACATATTCCAATAAGCCAAGCCGTCGTCTGCCTCGGGCTCTAATAGATAGAAAATTAGATTCGCAAGTCGGTTATCCATGGCCACATAGTAGTCGCCTGCCGAGAAGTCTTTGCTTTCAGGCTCGAACGCCCCTACTAAGCGCGAGTTTCGATGATTGTTCTGCACGAAGTTTTGCTTTTCTATCTCTGTGACCTTAAAACTCTCTCCA
>CALKDE010000028.1 GCA_938082955.1 uncultured Pseudomonadales bacterium | reverse complement strand
GGTGTATGAGTTTTATAAATTAGTTATATATCGATCTGCTAACTAAATTAACCAACAGAGACTAAAGATTTAATGAATGCCAAAGAACGACATATTGTTATCGTAAATTTCACCACAAGCGAAAGCAGTCAGGCTCAAGCTATTCAAGAAGTTGGCGATTATGTCGAAAGTTTTCTCAGTCATCAGTTAGGCTTTATCGCCAGTCAATTACATGCAAGTCTTGATGGTCGTAGTCTAGTTCATTATGCGGAATGGGTGAGTGAGAAAAATTTTATGGTTGCCGCTGAAAAGGCTCGCTCGCATCCAGATTTGCCGATGTTAATGGCATACAGCCCAAATGCTTCTGGCTATAAAATACACCGTCGCTTTACTTCGAGCTATCATGAAAATAGTTGATATACGTGAGGTCACGATTAATCTTAACGGTGGCGTTTCTAATGCCATTATTAACTTTCATAAACATACTGTCTCTTTAGTAGCCTTAATTAGCGATCAGTTCAGCAACGGCAAGCCGATTGTGGGGTTTGGTTTTAATTCAATTGGACGATTTGCGCAGGGAGGAATTCTGCGGGAGCGCATTTTGCCGCGATTGGCTGAGATTGCTCCGGAAAAACTAGTAAACAGCAGTGGCTGTGGCTTTAACCCGGGAGCTCTTGCTCAAATTGCTATGAAGAACGAAAAGCCTGGGGGCCACGGTGATCGGGCGGGCGCGGTGGCGGCGCTGGAATTGGCGGCCTGGGACTTGAATGCAAAACTACTTGGAGAGCCTGCTTATAAAACCCTTAGAAGGCATTTTGATGTGGCAGAATCGGGTGTATCTATTCCCGTTTACGCCGCTGGAGGCTATTACTACCCTAAAGATTCGACTAAGCGATTGAATGATGAATTGCGTCGCTATCAAGAGCTTGGCTATCGCTTGTTCAAGATCAAGGTTGGGGGCGGTGAACTACGTGAAGATATTCCAAGAATTGAGGCCGCCCTCACCATCGCAGGTTGCGGCGATAAAATCGCAGTTGATGCGAACGGACGTTTTGAGCTGCAGCAAGCTCTGACTATGGCCGCCGCTATTGAGCCATACAAACTACGTTGGTTTGAGGAGCCCGGAGACCCTCTAGACTTTGATCTCAATCGAATTCTTATCGAAAGTTACAGTGGATGTGTTGCCACTGGAGAAAATTTATTCAGCTTGATGGATTCCAAAAATCTAATGCGTTTTGGCGGCATGCGATTGGGCAAAGATATTTTTCAAATGGATCCGGGGTTAGGGTATGGCGTTACAGAATATCATCGCATATTGAAGGCACTCGAAGAATTTGGTTTCCAGCGCAAGCAATGCTATCCCCATGGGGGGCATTTGATTAACCTTCATCTAGCCCTAGGTTTAGGGTTGGGCGGTTGCGAGGCGTATCCTGAGGTTTTTCAACCGATTGGCGGCTATTCAGCTCAATGTAGTTTAGTAGATGGGAAAATATCTCCCTCAGATGCCCCGGGTTTTGGATTGGAACAGAAGCAGGAGCTATATCCGTTAATGTGTGAGTTAGTGAATTAAGTGTTAGGCAAAATAAATTGAAAATAGCAATAGTTGGTTGTGGTGCGATGGGTTCTATCTACGCGGCATTATTCTCTGATAGTGGTCATGAAGTCTTCGCTATCGATACTAACGCTGCGCACGTCAACGCCATAAACAAGTATGGATTAAAAATTATAGGTGCCAGCGGAGACCGCACAATTAGACTTGCGGCTTTTACGAAGGCGCCTCAAAAAAAAGTAGATCTTGTCATAGTTGCAGTTAAAGCTATCTATCTGGATTCAGCAGTTCCAGCGATACGCACTCTTATCGACTCTGAGTCTATACTGCTGACCATTCAGAATGGTTTAGGCGGCGCCGAAAAACTAGCGCGAATAATAAAACATCACAATTTCTTAATTGGCGTTGCTCAAGGTTTTGGTGCCTCTATGAAAGAGCCCGGTTTAGTTCATCATAGCGACATGAAATCTATTCGAATTGGTAGATTGCAACACATCATAAGTGACGGCACTCAAGAGAGATTACTCAACGACGTAACTAAAATATGGAAACAGGCCGGCTTTGAGGCGTATGCAGAACAAGATATTCGTTCGGTGCAATGGGAAAAACTTATTTGTAATGTAGCTTATAGCTCTGTTTGTGCATTGACAGGAATGACGCTGGGAGAGGTTCTTCGAGATGAGCATATTAGCAGTATCAGTCGTGCCGCAGCAATTGAGGCGTGGGAAGTAGCTCGTGCTCAAAACATTTCTCTGAGCTTTGATGATCCCATCAAGGAGATACAGGATTTTGGAGAACGTATGCCAAATGCTAAGCCTTCCGTGTTATTGGATATTGAAGCAGGACGTCCTAGCGAAATACAATTCATTAGTGGCGCGGTGCCTGAAGAGGCAAAAAAAGTGGGTAAGTCAGCGCCGGTTAACAGTACTTTAACCGGTTTAGTAAAATCTCTTGAGAATAGCCGGTAGCTGCAATCAACTGATATTAATTCTTATGTGCGTCATCAGCAGTTCATGCAATCCGTTACTAGGGCCTGTATAGCTAACATTTTTTAATTCTAAGATAGCAGTCTTTCTAATTCATCGGTTCGCGTGCCACTTTTGTTCTGGTCATGATGTGAAAAATGTAAGTATGGCAAAGGCATAGGTAGGCTTTACTAGAAATGAT
>CALKDE010000027.1 GCA_938082955.1 uncultured Pseudomonadales bacterium | reverse complement strand
ATTCGCCAGCAATTGACGCAGCAAGATATCGAAGACTTTCTCAATCAACCAGAACTATTTAGACAACTACTCCAACCAATAACAGAACTCGAGGGAGCACTGCGCGCGCAGGCAGAGCTGGATAACATCAACAACAAACTCTACGCCACCGTTGATGAAGATATCCCTGATGAGTACCGAGATCTGGTGGAAGAATACTATCGTGTATTGTCTGAGAACCAGGGATCAGCGAATACAGATCAGTAGCAATGGAATACTCACAACCTAACTTTTTAACGGCTCTCGAAGACGGCACATTCACTTTTGCTTACGGCATTAGTCCATGGCTATTTGCCCTATTGGTTGTGCTGATCACGATCGGTGTTTGGTTTGCCTATCGTAAAACAACAAGGCAGCTCAGTACCCCTTGGAAGGCTTTTTTTATCGGCATACGCTCTAGCGTATTGGTACTGCTTCTGTTTTGTTTGTTAAGACCGGTAGTGACTACGCTGCAGGTTTCGCCACAAGAAACTTACCTCGCTGTGTTAATCGATGATTCGCAGAGCATGGCCATCGCTGACCTTCCTGATGGGCAAACTCGGCAGGCCGCCGTCGAAGAACAACTCTATGAAAACGGTCTACTCGATGGACTTTCCGAGTCCTTTCAGATCCGCACTTTTCGTTTCGATAACCAGACACAGCGAATAGCTGGCATAGAGGAATTGAGCGAAGAAGGCACCGCTTCATCTATCGATCAGGCCTTAAGTTATGTAGATGATCAGCTTAACGGACTTCCCCTGGGCGGCATAATTTTAGTCAGTGATGGCGCCGACAATAGCGATGATGATCCTCTGGCTACCGCTCAAGATTTTGGTGCCAGACAGATACCAGTATTCACCATCGGAGTAGGACAGGAAGATATTCCTCAAGACATCGGCATTGTCGATGTGAGTGCTGCGAAGACAGTCTTGGAAGGCTCTGTCTTCAATGTGCAAGTTGCGGTAAATCACCAGGGCTATGAAGGGCAAGAAGTCGAGCTTTCCATAATGGATGGAGATACTCAGGTAGTCTCCGATGTGGTCATTCTAGGCCCAGAGGGAGTGACTCGCCGCTTTGAGCTAGAGATAACCCCCGAGCGTCCAGATTTGATTGTGTATGACCTAAATGTCGAATTGCAAACAGGTGAGATCATCGACAAGAACAACAGTTACAGTTTTTTGGTGGATAACACTGAGAAAGAAGCGCTGGACATACTTTATTTAGAAGGCCACCCACGCAACGAATACAAGTTTATACGCCGTGCGGTGTCCGGTGACAATTCACTTCGCCTGGCAACCTATCTGCAAACCGGACCAGAAAAATACTATCGTCAGGGTATCGAATCGGCTACAGAACTAAGTAGTGGTTTCCCTGAGGATCGCGAGGAGTTATTTGAATATGAGGCGATCGTGCTGGGTGACATAGAGTTCGATTTCTTCAATGCTGATCAACTGCAAATGCTAGAAGATTTCGTTGCCGAACGCGGCGGCGGTTTTCTGATGAGTGGAATGGTAGACGAAGAATTTATTGGTAGCCCAATAGCTGATATTTTACCTATTACCCTTGTCGAAGAGGGCTTCTTGCCTGCTCATCTGCGTGGCGGAATTCGCCGCGGTGATCACCCTACCGGAGAACTCTTTTATCCGCGACTCACCAGCAATGGGGAATTTTCACCTTTGCTGCGTCTCTCCGCCGATGATTCACAGAATCAAGCGCTGTGGAGACAGATGCCTCAATTACAAGGTACTTACGTAACGGGTCGGATCAAGCCCGGCGCGGAAGTATTAATAGAGCATCCCTTGCTGCAATACCAAAATCAGGCGCTTCCACTTCTCGCATCACAGCGCTATGGCTCGGGTCGCAGCATGTCCTTGACCACCGCAAGTACCTGGCGTTGGCAGATGATGCTGCCTGCAGCAGATGAGTCTCATGAAACACTCTGGCGTCAGATATTGCGTTGGCTGGCCGTCTCTGCCCCGGAACGCATTACAATTGAGTTTGATCGCGAGTTTTACAACGTAGGTGATGAGGTTAATGTAAGGGCGGTTGTACTCAACAATGAGTATGAAGCAGACAACGATGCGACGCTGTGGATGCAGACTTCAAATCCCCTTGAAGAATTTATCGACGCTCCGATGGAGTGGGATATTGAAGAAGATGGCGTCTATAGGGCGAACTTCATTGCTGGCGAGGAAGGAGTCTATAGTCTGCTCATCGATGTAGCGAGCGCATCGGGAGAGACCAGCGATTCCAGCGCAGAGAAGACAGCGGCCTTCGTAGTCACGCCATCGCTGCGTGAATACTCAAACGCCGAACTCGACAGCGCTCTTATGTCCCGCATCGCCGAGGTTAGTGGCGGCAGCTATTTCAACTTGTCGCTAGCAAGCGAATTGGCTACTACGATCGAATTTACTCCGAACGCCTATTCTCGCGAAGTGCAGATAGATCTTTGGGATCGCCCCTGGTTGTTAGCCCTCTTAATTCTATTACTGTGTGTAGATTGGGTAAGCAGACGAACCAAAGGTTTGTCGTAACGTATGAGCGCAACATAAATAAACTTATGAAGACTATGAATCTCTTTTTGAAAAATCTCGCTGTCGGTTTAGGGGTATTGCTTGCCAATGCCGCTAGCGCACAGGGTGATGGCAGTTCCAGCGAGAACGATTTCTTTCTCGATAGGGCAGATTCAACAAAGTACGCTGTGATTCTTGCTGGCCCAACGGTCGGTGACGAGAATAAATCACAGTTTCGGCAGTGGGCATTTTCACTCCACGATATTTTAGCTAGGGACTATGGCTATAGTTCCGACACGATCTCTTTGTTGTATGACCGCGGTGAAGTGGAAGGAGCCGGTAGTCAGAGAATCGATGCCGCCTGCGATTTGGCGGGTATTCAACAAGAGCTAGCTCGCTTGCAATCAGTGGTTCAGCCGGGGGATCAGATAACAATTTATCTAATCGGTCATGGCAGTGGAGCGGAAGAAGAGTCGAAGTTTAATATCGTTGGCCCAGATATTACCGGTGGGCAATTTGCTGGTATGTTGGATGTCTTCGATCAACAGGACATGATTATAGTCAATACAACCTCGGCGAGTTATGGATTTTCAGCGTCTCTATCTAACGAGGGGCGCGTTGTAGTTTCATCTACCCGA
>CALKDE010000026.1 GCA_938082955.1 uncultured Pseudomonadales bacterium | reverse complement strand
GCGATCCATTGCCGTTATTGTTTCCGGCGCCATTTCGACTATCGAGCCAACTCCCCCAGTCGAGCGCAGTGGGAGGAGGCTTTCGCCTATATAGCTGCTGACAGCAGCATCGAGGAGGTTATTCTCAGTGGCGGTGACCCGCTGGCGATCTCGGACAAGCAATTTCAATGGCTACTCCAGCAATTAGCGAATATCAAGACGCTTACCACCGTCAGGATTCATACCCGTTTGCCCATCGTGATCCCGCAGCGGATAACCAAGGCGCTAGTAGGCTGCCTTAATGAGACCCGGCTACGTGTCGTCATGGTCATGCACTGCAACCATCGCGCGGAGCTGGATAACGCTGTTACTAGTGGCTTTGAAATTTTAGGCGACGTTGGCGTCATTATGCTCAATCAAGCGGTTGTTTTAAAGGGCGTTAACGACAATGCCGATGCATTGATCGAGCTAAATAAAGCGCTTTTTCAACACAATGTACTACCCTATTACTTACACATGCCCGACCAGGTTGCCGGTACCGAGCATTTCTACGTAACCGACCAACATGCTAGGGAACTGATCAAGACCCTGCACGCCTCATTGCCAGGGTATCTGGTTCCACGACTCGTGCGAGAGATTCCGCGGGAGCGTGGAAAAACCAGAATAGCTTAAGGACATCGCCAGGGATGGACAGTCGGTACTCACTAGAACCGCTTCAAGATGCGCCGAGCCCGCTTGGCGACCCGCCATTACCCGAAAGTATTCCCAGCCCTAGCGCCAGGCTAGATAAGCATCTGCGCAAGATCAATAAAAAAGAGGTCTTTGAGAAAGATGCTCTGACAGGCCTGCACGGTCAGAGATATCTCTGCCGCGCGATCGACGCGTGTCTGGAGCAGGGTCGCAAGAGCAATCTCACCGCGACACTCGCGTTACTGCAACTGGAAAATTTCTATGAGATTCGCACTTGGGTTGGCTTATCGGAGGCCGACCTACTGTTGACCGATATCGCACAGCTGTTAAAGGCTTCTCTGCCGAAACGCGTCCTACTTTGTCGTTGCCATAATTTTGAATTTGAGGTGCTTCTGCTTGCCGATTGTAGCGTCAACGCAAGGCTGATAACGGACAAGCTCAAGCAAGCACTACGAAGTGCAGTTTCACCCTCATTGCCAAGGCAGCTCGAGCTCAAGTGTGGCGTTGGCCTGGCCAAACTCGAAACAAATATACCCTCCTGGCCCGTTGTTTTCGCACGGGCTCGACACAACCTAAGCCTTGCACACCACCGCAGAGAACTCCCCCCACACCTAGTTTCGATCAGTCCCGATGTCGCTCTTAAACAATTACACGCCGCCCTAGAACACTCCGAGCTCAAACTTAATTTCCAGGCATTGGTTAGACTCGCAGAAGACCCGCTGCAGCACTATGAGGTGCGCTGTTCACTGGCACATCATGAGCAGAGCTTACCAACTGTGTTGCTATTCGAAACTGCGGCAAAAAATGCGCTAGGCGAACAGCTTGATCAGCGCATAATTAAACAAATCTTAAGGCGGCTCTCTCAAGATGCGATCCCAAACCGGCGACTCGTGGTAAACCTGAGCCACAATTCACTCGTCAGCAGCTATTTCCTGCGCTGGTTAGAAGAAAGGCTGAGTGGAAAAAGGGCTTTCGCCTCACAGTTCGTCTTTCAGATCAGCGAGACCGACGCCCTTATCGCACAGCACCACCTACTAACCTTCTGCGAGGTCATTGAAAAACTAGGCTGTAAGCTCTGTGTATCGAATTTTGGCTGCACGCCGAAGCCGCTGCGCTACTTATCCCTCGTGCCAGCAGCCTACGTAAAGTTGGATACTGGCCTCTTAAGAAAGATCGATGTGAATCAAGCCAAGCTGAAGTTCTTGAGCGCCTTGATAGAAGAGCTGCACAAAAAAGGGATACGTGTAATCGCCCCTATGCTGGAACAACTTCCTATGCTGCCATTGCTATGGCATGCCAATGTCGACTTTATGCAGGGGAACTGCCTGCACCGAACATCGACCTCGATGAGCTTTGAATTTATCGAGACGCAAACTGTGAAATTTGACTCTTGCTAAGCAGGCCTCGTTAAACAATTTGATTGGGGATGTACGCCGGTACTGCTATTCTTATGACTCAGAGTCCTCAAGAGTCGCCTACACAGTGGTCCCGTTGCAAGAAGATCTCCCACAGAATAGCTCGCCCGGCCAAACAGCCACGGCGTCCGCGAAAAAAAATACTCAGATTTCGAGAAAATTTACCACTGCAGTTTGTCTGCTATTATTGCTCTCGATGTGCGTGTTCTGGTTAATCAGCAACTACAATACGCAAAATATTTTACGCCAGCAGGCTGACAATTTCGGAAAACTACTGGCGCAGCAAACCGCAATACAGCTCACCGAACTAGTGCTAGCAAATGACATGATCAGCATGAATGTCATACTCGGCAACCTCGCTAGAAATTCAACTATAGGTGAAATAGCGGTAGTCAATATCAACAACGAAATCATCGCCGCCGCAAAAAGTGAATTGAAAACGCCCACAACAATAATCCCCCTTCCGATACAGTTCAATAAAGTTCAAGCAGACTACCTAGCGCCGATAAATGTTGCTGGATCAACCGCAGGCTATGTGCGTCTTAGCCTCGATCTGAGCTATATCGAAACTGGCATCGTGAATAATTTCCTATTCGTTCTGGCTGCAACGTTTCTGCTCCTAATAGTTGCTGGCACGCTAATCACAACGTATTTCCAATACCTTATTAGCTTTCCTGCAAACTTACTCGCCTTTGCAATCAGCAATATTAGAAAGGGTGAGATAGAGGCCTGCCCAGAGCCTGGTAATCAGAATGAACTCAGCACGGCCATTCGACAGTTCAATGCAACCGCCGAATTCTTGGCGCAAAACACCTTCCTGAATAACTTCGGGCATCGCAAGCCGGAGGTCGATCCGGAACAATTTACACCCAATTATGGCACGCAGGATGTGACCCTACTTTCGATCAAGATGGCCAACTTTCACTACCTCGCCTCAACGCTTAGCGAGATCACCTTGGTCAATCTCCTGAACAAGTATTATTTCTTCGCAGGGAAAGTGGCGCAGCTGTACAACGGAAAAGTAACCTACTGTTCAGAGGGTGAAGTCGTTATTAATTTTGCTTCCGAAGAATTAGAGGAAGAGCAGGCGTTCTATGCCATCTGCTCTGGACAACTGTTTCTGCAATTGGTAGGCGACCTGAATGATATAGAGGGTGAGCAACTAGCCGCAAAGTTTAAACTCGCCGTGCACAGCGGGCAGACCGTCAGCGGTTTATATTCACCTATTACACAGGAAAAGAACAATCTGACTGGCAAGACGCTGGATGCTACTAGAATAATTTGCGACGAAGCGCCTGATAATTCTTTGTTAATCAGTAAACACTGCTTCGACCATGCCGGCGCCGCAGCTCGAATCGATGCCGAGGAATTTTCGATTATCGATGATGGCATTCATATGAAGACTTACTTAAGCAACAACCCAATGTCGGACAACTCCCCCCTACTCGAAAGACAGGCCATGCAGCTGGCCACTTTGTACACCGATTAAGTTGTGAAGGCCCAAACGTAAACCGAGGTGGTTAATAGCAAATCTCTCCCTAATGAAAAGTCAGCTCATTAGGGGCCTCAATGCAAAGAACGGGACTATTTATTAGTGATTTATCCCTACTTATTTAGCCCTTTTTCAGAAGCCGTTTTGATAATTCGTTTGTTAAGTACTTTAAGGATCAATCTTGGAACTTATAAAGATCAATAGGATAAGCGGCACACGATAATCAAATAGAAAAGGAGAAATATTTTGCAGCTTATACTCAAAATTCTAACTATTGTGTTGACCCTCATTTTTTTTGCGCTTGGTCTATCGGCCTTCATAGATCCTGCAACCGCATTAGAGGGGCCTGCTTTCGCATGGTCCCCTGATGGAATTGCAGGACTCAGTGCTGGTCGCGGAATTCTTGGTGGCCAATATCTTGCACTAGGCTTAGTTGCAGGTTACGCACTAGTAAAATCAGAGTTCAAGTTGCTGTATGTTCCCGCACTGAGCGAATTCATGATCGTTTTTGGTCGACTCGTCAGCTTGGGGGTTGATGGCTTTGATCAGCGAATGCTCTTGCCACTATTAGTCGAATTGACCATGGCAGTAGGTATGTTCTGCGCGGCAAAGTTATTACGGCCTCAGACTGCCATCAGCTAAGTAATATTTGGTCAATACGCCCAATACATAACAACTAATTCGACAAAGAAGCAGCTCACGCTATTTTTCCTTCGAACATGTCAGGCCCAAATCGTGAATCCATCCTATACAATAGGGTCCTGGTTAAACCAAATAACTTTATAGTCGAACCCGCAATGCTCTCAGAATCGCAAATTCAAACATGGAAAGAAGAAGGAGCTGTCATCTGCCAGCTCCCCACACAAGTAGTTGATCCAGCGCTGGTTTGGCTAAATGCCCATTTTACGATAGATAAGATCGACCGCAATCATCTGGATTTTGGTAGTCCTGACAAAAAATTCGAATTTCCAACGTTTATAAATCCCCTTGACGATCTAGTACTTAGTGAACCGCTTATTTTGGCGGCTCAAAAATTACTCGACACACAAGATGTACGGCTAATTCAAGCGGACCTATGGCCTAAAATTGGCGTGGCTGACGAGCTTCATGAAGCTCAAGCAAACACCGATCAGCGGATGCACATGGACTATGGCAACAACACAGTGCTGCATCCACAATGGAATGCGCCGGATGTGGTTTCTGCCGTTGTTTATTATGATGACTGTGACGAGACTGGAGGCGAAACGGGTTATGTTACACGTCTTGGAGAAGATGACCCGGTGTATCAGCCACCCTTTGTGAATATGCCAGGCCAGGCAGCCAATCCTTTTTTCAATGACCGAACCACTGTGGAAAACTGGTTTAAAGAAAACAATCGCAACGTGTATGAACTCAGGCAACAACTTTACGAGCGAGAAAAAGTTGTTCAGTTTAAACCTGGAACTATTCTATTTTACCGTCACGACTTGTGGCACCGAGGTCGTCCACTAGTGGCAGGCAAACTACGCCGAGTACACAACTTGGCCTGGAAACGGGCCGATGCACGAGGTGTTTGTCATTGGAACGAAGGATTTGCACGAAAAAGCTACTACGGCAATGTTGAGTCCATAATCGGTCGTAGTACTCCACTGCAGCGCAGCGTTTTGGACTTTCCTTTGCCTGGAGATGACTATTGGAGCCTAGAAAAGTTAAAAAATGTGGAGGCACGATTTTCCTCTTTTGGATTTGACGCGTCAGTGTATCTTGAAAAACTGGAAACAAAATCAAACTTATGAAACTAGTATTTTTGCTCTCGGTAAGCTTAAGACAGTTAGCCAGAGAATAAACAGGAGTAACTCATGACCATGAAGTCAGCACTACCCAAATTTCGTTCCTTCTTTGTATTACTGATAATTAGCGTTCTTAGTTCCCAGTTATTCGCTCAAACCGAGAATGAGCAATCACCAGTTGATGGGGTCAGCTTTCGTTTTATCCAAAGCAATGGAATTACCATGCGCATTGCCGAGATGGGCGACTCGGGTCCATTACTTTTACTGGCTCATGGTTGGCCAGAATCCTGGTACTCCTGGCGACACCAGATCGTGTCTCTAGCCAATGCCGGCTATCGGGTCGTAGCTCCTGACATGCGAGGCTTTGGTGAATCTGAAGCCCCACCCAATGTTGACGATTATGATGTGATACACACGTCCGCTGACTTGGTCGGGATTTTGGATGCGCTGGGGGAGGAAACGGCCGTTTTGGTGGGCCATGATTGGGGGGCTATTGTCGCCTGGCAAACTGTGCTGCTGTATCCTGCGCGATTCACGGCATTAATTAACATGAGCGTGCCCTATCGCGGCCGACCGGCACAATCGCCCATCGAGCGCATGAGGCAATCTGCCGGTGAGAATTTTCACTATATTGTTTATCACAATGAGCCCGGCGGCGTCGCGGAAGCTGAATACGATGCGAATCCACGGGGCCTGATTAGCCATGTCTATTTGGGTATAGCAGCAAATTCCGAAACGCTGCCTCCTAAAGTGACTGACCCGTTACGATCTGCCGGGGGCTGGATAGACCGACTCGGTGCACCTATTCGTTTGCCAGATTGGCTAACCGAGAACGACCTGAATTACATCGTGTCTCAGTTTGAAAAAGCTGGCTTTCGCGGGGGCGTAAATTACTACCGAAACTTTCACCGCAATTGGGAGATCACCGAACACCTCACGGACGCGAAAATCGGCATACCTACTTTATTTATTGCCGGCGAAGAAGATTTTGTGATTGGTGGCGCCACTAAGGAACAACTGACTGTGTCGATAGGACGCGTGGTAGAAGACCTTCGTGATGTGGTTCTTGTTCCTAATACTGGCCATTGGGTACAGCAAGAGGCTCCTTTGGAGACAACCGCAGCCATGCTGGACTTTTTGAATGGCCTTTAGGAAGTTGACGACAGATTGAAGCCTAGCCTGGCATTACCTGTCAGGCCAGACCACCGCCTATACAACTAAGTATAGGGGCTAAATTTCTAATCGCTTTGCGGCTCTGTCTTAGAAACAACTTCAATCCGATCTACATTCTGGAATCCACGCGGTAGCTTGTTACCACGTCGTCCCCTCTCGCCTTGATAGTGCTGCAGATCTGACGGCTTAAGGTTATGGTGCCGTTTCCCTGCATGAACAGTTAGGGTATCCTCTGCAGTTAAGACGGTTAGTGCAACGACGAATTCTATTCGCTCTGCAACACGCGCCGTGGGAATGCTGATGATTTTGTTGCCTTTGCCTTTAGCCAGGCGCGGTAGTTCTGCGATCGGGAACATCAACATGCGGCCTTCATTGGTAATAGCTACGATCAGATCATTCGTGTAGTCATTCACCATTCGCGGCGCCAATACTTTCCCACCTTTGGGTGCTCTTAGCACAGCTTTACCCGACTTGTTCTTGCTAATAAGGTCGCCGATCTTGCCAACGAACCCGTATCCGGCGTCACTCGCAAGCAAGACATCTTTGTCGTCCTCTCCTATCACCACACCTTCGAATGTTGCGCCTGAGGGTGGGTTTACCTTTCCTGAGACCGGCTCACCCTGACCTCGTGCGGAGGGTAAGCTGTGTGACGGCAAGGAATAGGCGCGGCCGGTGGAGTCCATGAATATTGCAAGCTGATTGCTCTTGCCTCGCACTGCGACCTTAAAGGAATCGCCTGACTTATACTGAAGCGCTGCTGGGTCGACCTCGTGGCCTTTTGCAGCCCGCACCCAGCCTCTATCGGACAATACAATAGTCACCGGCTCGGTAGAGATCAGGTCTGTGTGAGCGAACGCCTTTGCCTCATCTCTGAGAACAAGAGGTGTACGGCGATCGTCGCCAAATTTCTCGGCATCCGCATTTATCTCACCCTTGATAAATGTCTTCAAGCGGGTGGCGGAACTAAGCAATTGCTCCAGTGTATTTCTTTCGCTGGCTAGCTCTTTCTGCTCCGCGACAATCTTTATTTCTTCAAGCTTCGCCAGTTGACGCAATTTCAGTTCTAGGATCGCTTCTGCCTGACGATCAGAGATTTTGAATTTCTTAATGAGTGCTAACTTCGGTTTATCTTCCTGACGAACAATCTTAATAACTTCGTCGATATTCAGGAATGCAACGAGCAGACCCTCGAGAATATGCATACGGTCAACGATCTTATCCAAACGATACTGCAGGCGTCGACGCACAGTTTCGGTCCGGAACTGCAGCCATTCTTTGAGCAGACTGAGTATGTCTTTGACTTGTGGCCGCTTGTCGATTCCAATCATGTTGAAATTTACGCGGTAGTTTTTCTCGAGATCAGTCGTTGAATACAAGTGCGACATAATGGCATCGATATCGGCTCGATTCGATTTCGGCACGACAATTATTCGAGTTGGATTTTCATGATCTGACTCGTCTCGCAGGTCAACCACCATCGGCAGCTTCTTCTTCTGCATCTGCGCGGCGATCTGCTCTAGCACCTTTGCACCGGAAACCTGAAAAGGTAGCGCGTTGATAAGTATCTCGCCGTTCTCTTTGACATAGGTCGCACGTGCCTTTAGCGAGCCACGACCCGTCGTGTACAGCTCTTCAATATCATTTTTCGGGGTTATCAACTCCGCTTCTGTTGGATAGTCCGGCCCCTTGATGATGTTGCATATGTCTTTGATCGTCGCCTTGGGCTTGTCCAAGAGATGAATACAAGCGGCCGCAACCTCTCGTAGATTGTGCGGCGGAATGTCGGTCGCCATACCTACTGCTATGCCGCTGCCACCATTGAGTAAAACATTAGGCAGTCGCGCTGGCAGAACTTCGGGCTCTTCTAAGGTACCGTCGAAATTCGCTTTCCAATCGACCGTGCCCTGAGCAAGCTCGCCAAGCAGCACATCGGCGTAGCCCTGCAATCGAGATTCGGTATAACGCATTGCAGCGAATGACTTAGGGTCGTCTTGCGAGCCCCAGTTACCCTGTCCATCAACCAGCGGATAACGGTAGGTGAAGGGCTGCGACATCAGCACCATAGCTTCATAGCAGGCCGAATCGCCATGTGGATGGAATTTGCCGATTACATCGCCAATGGTCCGCGCCGATTTTTTAAATTTTGCACTCGCC
Source organism: uncultured Pseudomonadales bacterium (assembly GCA_938082955.1). GTDB lineage: Bacteria > Pseudomonadota > Gammaproteobacteria > Pseudomonadales > Pseudohongiellaceae > UBA9145. Next base: position 2,572 of record CALKDE010000026.1, on the reverse strand, counting down.
TTCAACCCCAGCTCGGACATCGCGTAGATGATTCGACGCTGTACCGGCTTCAAACCATCGCCTATATTAGGCAGAGCACGATCGTTAATTACATACATCGAATAGTTCAGGTAGGCCTGCTGCGTATAAGTCTTTAACGCAATCTGTTCGACGCCATCTTCACTAATTGTGATTTCTTCGTTCATTAAATTCTCGGTTTCTGTTCTCTAATAACTGATCTACTGCGGCAATTAGCCCTCGCCGCTATTTATTCGGCATAGTCCGCGTGACTACCACTGGCTTCGAGCCAAGCTTTTCTATCTGCCGATCGGTTCTTGGCAAGCAGCAAGTCCATCATCTGAAATGTACTGCTTTTCTTATTCGACGTTGGGTCTTCTTCTAGGGTCAATTGTACGAGGCGTCTGGTATCCCTTGCCATCGTTGTCTCGCGCAGCTGTAAGGGATTCATCTCACCGAGTCCTTTAAAACGCTGTACGTTCACCTTGCCCGGCTTCTTCTCTGCCGCAATGCGATCGAGGATGCCATTCTTTTCATCTTCATCCAGGGCATAGAAAACCTCCTTGCCAACATCGATACGAAACAGGGGCGGCATTGAGACATAGATAAATCCACCCGCCACTAAGGGCCGGAAGTGTTTAACGAATAGAGCACACAACAACGTGGCAATGTGCAAACCGTCGGAGTCCGCATCGGCGAGGATGCAGATCTTGCCATAGCGCACTCCATCGATATCACTAGTGCCCGGATCGACACCCATAGCAACTGCTACGTCGTGCACAGTCTGTGAGGCGAGGATCTCACTCGAGTCTACCTCCCAGGTATTGAGGATCTTTCCTCGCAGCGGAAGTATCGCCTGAGTTTCTCGGTCTCGCGCCTGTTTCGCCGAGCCGCCCGCCGAGTCTCCTTCCACGAGAAACAATTCCCCAGACATGACGTCTTGGGTCGAGCAATCAGCCAATTTCCCTGGCAAAGCAGGCCCTGACGTAATCTTCTTACGAGCAACCTGTTTACTCGCCTTCAGGCGCACCTGCGCATTGCTAATGCAAAGTTCGGCAATCAACTCTGCCTCATCTGTGTGCTGATTTAGCCAGAGGCTAAAAGAATCCTTGATGATGCCGGAAACAAAGGCAGCACATTGCCTTGATGACAATCGCTCCTTAGTCTGACCCGAGAACTGTGGGTCCAACAGTTTCGAGGAAATCACATAGCTGCACTTATCCCAGATATCGTCTGAAGTGAGCTTCAGCCCACGGGGCAGCAGGTTTCGAAATTCACAGAACTCCCGCAGCGCATCGAGCAGGCCCGTGCGTAAACCACTAACATGGGTGCCACCCAGCGGAGTAGGAATCAAATTCACATAACTCTCACCTGTCGTCTCACCACCCTCAGGAAGCCATTGAATCGCCCAATCTACTGCTTCGTCGCCCCCCTGCACCGAGCCAAAGAATGGCTCCTTCGGGAGTGTTTCATAATCTGCTGTAGCCTGCGTTAGGTAGTCAATCAGGCCGTCTTCAAAACACCACTCTTCGCTCTGAGACTTATCTTCGCTGACAGTATTGTCGACAAAACTAACCCGCAAGCCAGAGCAGAGAACCGCCTTGGCGCGGAGCACATGCTTTAGTCGAGCAATGGAAATCTTAATTGAATCGAAATATTTCCCATCGGGCAGGAATTTAACCGTGGTGCCGGTGTTCCTCTTTCCTACAGTATCGATCACCTTTAGCTCTGAAGCTTTCTCTCCTGCCTTGAAGGACATGGCGTAAACTTTGCCATCTCGTTTCACGGTTACTTCCAGATACAGGGACAACGCATTGACGACTGAGACACCCACTCCGTGCAATCCCCCGGAATATTGGTAATTCTTGTTTGAGAATTTACCTCCGGCGTGAAGGCGAGTAAGAATTAACTCTACACCACTCACCTTTTCGCCCTTGTGCTTATCGACAGGCATGCCACGGCCGTCGTCACTCACCTCTACCGAGCCGTCTTTGTTCAACTGTAAATTGAGGTGACTTGCGTGGCCAGCTAGGGCCTCATCAACACTGTTGTCGATCACCTCCTGAATGAGATGATTCGGGCGCGTCGTGTCTGTGTACATGCCGGGCCGTTTTCTTACCGGGTCTAAACCCGTAAGTACTTCGATGGCGTCAGCGTTATAAGTATTACTCATGAACTAATTCTCATTGCGTATTGGCTTCGATTGATGCCGGCTAGAAGGTATTTGGAAGCCTTGAATTTTTCTGTGACCCAATAGTAATTTATCGCTTATCTTGGCCAATTCTTGATAAGAAGAAATCAAACATGTCAGGCAATTCATGCTCGAAATCATCATAGCTATGACTACCATTCTCATGCACTACACATTGGCCTGCCCCAAACTTTTCAAGCGCCTGCCGATAGTCCAGCGTCTCGTCTGATGTCTGCAAGAAGACTTTAAAATTTTTCGGCTTTGAAAGCACAGGAACATCGATCTGCCTAAGCTCTTCTATATGTTCTCTAGTGACGACATGAATCTCGCCTGAGTGATAATTTCTATTCTCACCTAAGCGAGATTCCCATAGTTCATAGGGCC
>CALKDE010000025.1 GCA_938082955.1 uncultured Pseudomonadales bacterium | reverse complement strand
CGCAACCACATTACCCTTGTGTGGCAAAGCGCCACCGATGAATATGTCCTCTTCGGCGAAACCCGCCGCCTGCAGCCACGCCGCCATGCCCTCGGCCGCGATGGTGTTGTTCTCCTCATCTATCGTAGTTTTGTATTCGATCAGCTCTTTATAGATCTCATACAGCAACTCCCGATCATCCTCGGGGATTGTTCGTTGTGCATTCGCTGTCTGAACGACCAGCAGGCTCAATACAAAGAGTATCGTTAGTAGATGCGCGCTTATTTGGGTTCTCATTCTCTTATTCCCACCGTATTCATAGTGCTATTCGTAAGGGTCAATTTAACCTTACTAAGGTTCGCTCTAATTTCCTAGCATCAGGGGCTACATAAATAGATTCTCGAACTATAAATAGCGAACTCCCTGCACTTGGCGCTCTGAACGGGACTTAGCGTAGAAATGTTGCTTTCCATTCTCATTATTAGTGGACTAGTTGCGGCTACGGTCGTAATTCACTACGAAGTGCGACGGCTACTGTGGATAACTATTCCGAAACTCTAGGCAAGACATCGGGTGAGGGTAATCATCGGTGTTTTCGGCACTATCTGTGCCCATATCATAGAGGTTTGGGTTTTCGGGCTCGCCTTCTATCTGATGATTAGCTACAAAGACTTTGGTACTCTCCAAGGCAGTTTCGACGGCAGCCTAACCGATGCGGTGTACTTCTCGTTTACAAACTACACGACGCTCGGCTACGGCGACATCGAGCCGGGCGGGCAGTTACGCTTTCTTGCCGGCATGGAGGCGATTACCGGTCTATCGCTTATTACTTGGTCAGCATCCTTCATGTTTATGGAGATGATGAAATTCTGGGAAGAATAGCTTAGATTATAACTTCAAAATTACTGAATCAAAAAAGGGGCCATGAGGCCCCTTTTTATTTACTAGACTGAAACGAACTGACTACTGCTCATCCATTTCCAATCGGCGCGCGCCTGCTAAGATGCCAGGCAGGCCGTAGTTACCTTCATGGCAGGCATATTCGTAGGGCTGAGTGTCAGTCGCATTGAAAGCCATTTCGCCGCTCCAAGCTTCAGTGTAGAAGTTCGGGTCCCTGACCTCGAACTCATACAGGACTTGTTCATCGGAGAAGCGGCTAAAGCGCTCTACCACTACCCCCTCATCTGACAGCGCCGCAATATTGCGTGGCGCCTGTTGTGGATGCAGATTTCTCGTCTCAACTACCAACACATCGCCATCCCAATGCGCGACTGAATCACCTAACCAAGGCTTCCAGGCATCTGGACGGTGATCTTTATCGATAGGAATGATGCGCGCGTCGTGTGCCATCTCCACCATGATCATAACGTAGTCGTCTGTCTGCACGATCTGGTACATGTTGTTGTACAACACATTGTTCATGGGCGGGCCGCCGGTGCTGCCGAATCCGATGATGCAACGCTCTCCGAGTGCGCGTCCCTCGGGGCCATCATTACCTGAAAACTTTGCGCGATTTTCCTGACGCAGCCTACTTCCCTCTTCGGAATAGGGAATGCGTCCACTCTCGGGATACGTGATCCAAGAGGTACGGTACTCGCCTTTGACGTAGCCAAATGCAGAACCTGGGTCTACCCAAAAGGCGTTATATCCGCGGCCCCGCCCGAGATCTTTACCCGTAGGCAGTTCGCCTTGAACCTGACCGTCGTCGGTAGCCTGACGTACGTTCTGATGGTGGTTCGTAGTGAGCTCACCGAGTTGCTCTAAGGGAATGGTGAGCCCGACACCCTCATAGTTGCTGGAGCGTTGCATGGTGGTCAATGACGCGTTGGTCCAGAAACCCTGCAGGTCTGGCTTGCCAGAGGAGGTTCTGGCTGGCTCGTAATTTTCGGCGGCCATTGCTGAACTGCTAAGAGTAATTGCCGCAATGGTGATTAGTTTCTTGAGCGTAATCATTGTGTTAGTTCTCCGTTAGGCCAAAGTTCTAGCCTGCGATCTATTTTGAAAGCTCTGCAGATGTAAGCTATTGAAATTAAACCACTACATGGTATTAATCAAGCGCTATTCCCGCAGCGAGGCAAGGGATCTGTTACAAATTGAAATGACCTTGAATGCACTAGCGCAGATCATTGCAACTAGAGGTAGACTGAAATTTCACTGCATCACTTGAACCGATTATCAAACACCGACGACCTGCATTATCGGGTAACCATTCTGCGCGGCTTAAAAGAACACAGTTTCAACGAATGGCTTGTTATCGAGAGCCAGCGTGGGGAGAAGGATGCGTTCACTACATTGATTAAGAACTGGGAACAGCGCTATTTCTTGTACGCTCTGAATCGGCTGAAGAGCCCAGAAGCGGCGAAGGATGTGACGCAGGAAAGCCTGATCTGCATTAGTAGGCCCCTGAATAAGCTATCCAACCAAGCCAACTACCCAAAGTGAAGCTTTCGCACAGTGCACAGGCATTAAGGTCAGCTTTCGGCCAATAGCAGACACTAGAGTTACTGATGGCTCAGCTATCTAGTAGAGCTTATTTATCGGAGAGGGACCGAACGACTTCCACACCCCTTGATGTCTCGAGCCACTGCGGTCGCCTCGCGACCAATCACAGACCCCACCCGGAAATATGTTCAATAACTCTTGGTACTGTTCAGTGGTAAAGGAAATTGCATAGTCGGC
>CALKDE010000024.1 GCA_938082955.1 uncultured Pseudomonadales bacterium | reverse complement strand
CATTCCGGTAAAGCAGGCCCATTGAAATTTGCTGTGAAGCGTTTCCCGGATTAGATGCATTACCATTTGAGAAGCTGCAGCCGCAATCTATGTAGTTTCTGCCGCGCCTGAGGTTTACTCCGATAGCCACAACATAACTTGCCAATAGGCCGATGCTGATCAGAGTGACAGGCTCGAGCCTAATGGCGAATATGCCAATGGCTAGCCATCCAACACCTAAAAGCAATTCGAGTGAGGGAATTATACGTGCCACTAAGCCCGAGAGGCTTGTCGGCACTATTTCATAGGCTTCGAAACTCGCTCGGAAAAGCACTCGATTACTAAACTTGTGCGCAGCGGCGATCAGGAATAGTAAAGCCAAGCCAAGTGAAATGATTTGTAACAGTAGCGGATCCATCACGATCTAGAAATCCTCGAACATTGCAGCGCCAGGAGTCACGATGGTGCGCTCAAAGCCAAAGGTAAGTGCGTTATATACATGGGTGGCTCCATCGTCATCGGCGACAATGAGCTTCGGCTCAGTTTCCTGAGTAACCATTATCGACGTTGCCGGCACGTCGAGTTTGATTCTATGTAAGCGTCGGCCGGAATTCGCATCCAATACCCAGATTTCTTCTCCGGGAACGTGGTGCGTATCGACATCTCCCTCATGCATGGCGACGAATAGTAAGCCGGTATCGCGGTGGGCAGTAATAAACTCGTCGCCACCGGGTCGCCATGAATCTTCCCCTTCTTGAGTTACGCTCCAGCTGTCGCTGATGATGATCTCAGAGCCTTGACTTCCAACTTCATAGATAATCCCTGCATGGGTAATGAGATACCAGCCATCGGCGCTGCGCGCAGTTCGGTCGAAGATGGCATCCTCCATAACATTGAAGAATATGTCGCTACGTATACGATTCTCTTCGAAGCCGCTAATATCCAGCTGAATTAGCTGTAGCGTGCCATCGCCGCAAAGCTGCAAAAAGTCACTATCTGCCACGGGCATGATGACTGCGCAGCCGGGAGTAGAGGCTTCGTAGATGAAGACTCGATCTTCCACATCGACAATGGAGACTGAATGTCCAGGATTCATATTCAATACTGCAAGGTGACGGCCGTTGTTCATAAGGCCGAGATGATTGCGAAAGGATAGGCGCGCGATGTGATTTGGAATAATAATTTCTGCTACGGGGCTTAGATTCTCAAAATCGTAGACAGCGACCAAATCGGTACGCTCGCCGCGAACGCCTCGCGAGAGGTAGGACTCGGTCGCATAGAATTCGCGTCGGGGCTGCCACATGGTAACAGCCGGCGTATAGCGTGAGAGGGAGAGCATTCCCTGCATCTCTCCGGTGGCTGCATCGAAGATATAGCCGCCATTTCCTGTTTTGGAAATAAACCAGTTAGGCCCAGGGTTAGACATCGTTTCGATGCTGATTTCTTCTGGAACTATCTGGGCCGAGGTTAGCGGCACAAAGAGCGCTAAAGCTAGCGCCAAGGCAGTGGTAACACGCATTCAGTATCTCCTCAGATCAAAGGATCGTTGGTTTCTACTGTGACATTAGCAACTATTCGGTCAAGAGTAAAAAGCTAAATGTTCTGGTTCTTTCAGTTGCTAGCTGGCCGTGTGAATTTATGAAACATCCACACTATAAATATTGCAGCTGCTATTGAGAAAATTGTCACTACAGTCGTGGACAATCCCAGGTCGAGGGACTGGACGCCTAGTGCTGTAAGGCAGGCTAGGCCAACAGACATCAATGCCTCGCCGGCGATAACACCCGATGAGAACAGTATGCCGCGATGCAAGACTTTGTCATGGCTCGCGTCAGGGATTCCTCTAGTGTGAAAGTGTGCGATCAGGCCGCCGATAAGAATCGGCGCGGCAAGACCAAACGGCAGATACATGCCGACGGCAATGGGCATCAGGTGCGCTCTGAATTTTCTCCCGGTAGATTTTAGATACCAATCAACAATCAGAATAACGATGCCCACCAGGACGCCATAGCCGATCATGTCCCAGGGAAGTTGCCCCTCGCCGGAGAAGCCCCGCGCTAATGAGGCAAACAAGCTAGCTTGGGGGGCAGATAGTTCTCTACCACCGATGCCGCCTTCGATGTTGTTGTGCAGTAAATTAAGCACTGGTGACATAATGAACGCAGCAACGAACACGCCGGCGATCTGCATGATTTGTTGCCGAAAGGGTGCAGCGCCTAGCATGGCACCAGTCTTCAAGTCGTTACAGACATCGCCACTTGTCGCGGCAACGCAGCAGACAATAGCAGCGATGCCTAACGTTGCCACCATAGCCTCCATTCCGGAGTAATTGAACAGCCACAACATGCCGCCGGCGACGAGAACCGCGGTGATCGTCATGCCTGAGACGGGGCTATTGGAGTTGCCTACCAAGCCCACGATATAGCTCGCGACGGCAGTAAAAAAGAAGCCCATGACCAGCATCACGGCTGTAGCCAGCAGAGTAATGCCAATACCGGAGGTAAAGCGATAGTTAACATAGGCAAGTACGCAGACGCAGCCGATGGTAAGCGTGATAATCGCCCAGGTCGGGATGTCCCGTTCTAGATCGGGTTTTATCATGTTGCCGCCGCTCAGGTTATTACGCAGTTCGTTGATGGCGGCTACTAGACCGTAGCGAACAGAGTACAAGGAGGCAAAGCCGCCAAGCACCATGGCGCCAACACCTACATAGCGAATCTGAGAGCTCCATAGTTCATAGGCACCCTCTATCGCAGACGGGAATTGATCGCCCGTGCCCAGCAAGGGAATAGCAACAATCCAGGAGATGACACCGCCTATAAAAATAAGAATAGCGACATTCAATCTCACGATGAATCCGATGGCGATGAGCATCGGGGAAAGGTCGCCACCGAAATAGAATATGCGCGAACTCAGAACAGTGGCCGTCTCTAATGTGGCGGTGAACACGCCGAATAGCTTCGCGCCCAAGGCCACACCAGCGCCTAACATACCCCCAAACATGAGGTTTTTCGCCGCACCTGTTTGCTCCCCATCCTCGCCCTCTTCTTCGCCGGCGCGCAGCACAGCTGCGCAGGCCACGCCCTCTGGGTAGGCGAGTTCGGGGTTGTTGAGGATGAAGACCTTACGCATGGGAATCATGAATAGGATGCCTAACAGCCCCCCAGTTAGGGCGATAATGGTTACAGACCAGAAGTCGAAGGAATCCCAGAAGCCAATCAAGATCATGGCTGGCATGGTGAAAATAATGCCTGCCGCGAGAGATTCTCCTGCAGAGGCACAGGTCTGCACCTGATTAGCCTCGAGGATGCTGGAATCCTTAAACAGCATCTTGAAT
>CALKDE010000023.1 GCA_938082955.1 uncultured Pseudomonadales bacterium | reverse complement strand
CTCAGGATTAAGCTATGAATTCCAAGGTAGATGTTATAGCGGTTGGCAACGATCGGCCGGTGTATCCGCAAGAGAAGTCGCGCTGGTTTGGTAGCGTTAAGACAAAAACACTGCGACTTGCTTTTTCCTTCTATTCGCCGGATGGCAATGAAATCGCGATGCCAATCGCGAGTATGTCAGCTTATTTAAAACGTGATTTTCCGAATGTGGAAGTGCTGCTCGAGCCGGTGCTCATTCTACGTGATGCGGAAAAATATTCCCCCGAAAATTATGCGCGCATGATTCAGGATCTCGATGCGGATGTTATTGCCTTTTCGATCATGAGCCCGCACTGGTATCCGATGGAGCCTTACTTCACGGAAATCAAAAAATTGATGCCAGACTTGCCGCTTGTCATTGGTGGCTACCAGGCAATGCTATCGCAAGAGCAAACAATACACAGTCCTAGTGTCGATTACATTTGCGTGGGAGACGGTGAGCACGCCATCGGCAATCTCGTGCAGCATTTGCAGGGAACGAAACATGGCCCGGCGGACGGCATGTGGGAAAAACTAATCGACGGTTCTGTTTATGAAACAGAAGCGCATCAGATTGGCGACTTGGCCTCGCTTCCTTTTCCTGACTACGATGTCTTTGAAAAGGAGGATGGCTTTAAAGATGTAAACTCCTCGATCTTCGGACCAAAGGGAAAGCTAGTCCTACCCGTGATGACTGGGCGAGGCTGTCCATACCGCTGCACTTATTGCTGTAACACGCCAATTTTGGAAGGCTGGAAAACCAAGAAAACATTTCTAAGAAAGTACGACCCGCAAGATATGGTCGATGAACTTATTCGCCTGCGCGATAAGTACGGTGTGGGCTATTTCGAATTTTGGGATGAATTGTTCCTATCCAATCTTAAATTCGTGAGGGCCTTCTTTGCACTTTATAAAGAACAGATTCACCTTCCCTTCTCAATTAATTCTCGTGTAGAGGTGATGAACGAAGCCTTCTGCAAGACAGCGGCCGAGGCAGGCTGCCACACGATCTGGTTTGGCATAGAAAGTGGTGACGAAGAATTCAGAGCGAAGATGCTTGGTCGTAAAATGACCAATAAGCAGGTTATCGAGGCCGCCGCGAACTGCAAGAAGGCAGGTATCAATCGGCTGACATTCAATATTGTAGCCGCGCCGCTAGAAACGGCGGAGAATATGCGCAAGACACTTGAGCTAAACAAAGCTATTGCGCCAGAGCATTTCTTCTTCTTTCCTTATATCCCTTTACGTGGGACGCCGCTTTACAACATCGCGAAGGAAGAAGGCTTGTTGCTAAGTTCAAAGAGGGAGCTTCACTATCTTTCTGCAGCGAATGACCAGCAGTTTGTGCTGAATATGAAAGAGCAGCCCGAGCTGCTTTCGCAGGTAGAGTACAACGAGATTTGCATGGAGATGTTGGCCTTTCAGCAGGCTAACAACCGCCTGAGCTACGACGATGAGCCAGGCAGCGCGACAGTTGAGGACAAGAGTTTCAGTTTAGTTGAGCCAGCCACTGAGGCGAAAGCTGCAGTCGACGTACCAGTGCCTCCGGCTGCCGCTGCCTCGTTACTGGACGGCGTGAAAAACTTGTTTCGCAGCTAGGCAGGTCAAATTCACTGGGTAGAGTGAGTCAAAAGAGTTAGCCGGGCAGAGCTAGCCTGCTCTTCAGTCCGGCTTTTGGCGATCTAGGCAGTATTCTCGACGGAATTCGCAAGAGTCGCCCGTTCTCCAGAAATTGCCTTGTTGAATGACCGCAATGATATCGCAGCCATCAAGAAATTCCCGCATAAAGCGCCGCCGAAGAACCCTGCTAATCCAAACCACTGACTTCCCACATACGCCAGTGGCACGTAGAAAACGAAGAAGCGTGCGGCGCTTAGATAAAGGGCAGACATTGGCCGATGCAAAGCGTTCAATGACGAGTTCGTCAGAATGATGATGCCCTGCATACCGTAGCCCAGTGGCAGAACCCAGAGAAATAATTTTATAGTTTCGATCACTCCTGGGTCGTCGGAAAATGTCGAGGCAATCACGCCTGCCCCTAGTGCCAGGCCTACGTACACTAGCATTTGCCACCCAAGAATAAATTTGATCGAGAGTCGGTAGGCTTCCTCAACTCGGCCGATCTTGCCCGCGCCAAAATTCTGGCTGATGAGCGGGGGTAGGGAAGAGGACATGGCTAAAACAATCAGGGTAGCCATGGGCTCGAGTCGGGCCCCTACGCCGAAAGCGGCAACTGCCTCGTCACCGAAGCTCGCGGCGATTGCCGTCATGATGCCCGCCGCCAGAGGGGTCATCATATTTGCCCCTGCAGCTGGAACGCCAATGCGCAGCATTTCGCGCCCGGACGATATCATAACCGGGCGGCTGGGTAGCGAGCCGCTCACCAGTTCTTTTTGAATGACAAGGATATACATCAAATAGAAATAGCTGACTCCCCACGCAATTACTGTTGCCCAGGCAGCACCTTGAATGCCGAGTGCGGGTATAGGGCCGAGGCCGAATATGAAGATGGGGTCGAGAACGGCGTTGATAAGGCCGGCGGCGGCCATCAATATGCTGGGTGTTTTGGTATCGCCGCAAGCACGTAATATGCTATTACCGGTCATGATGCAGACGATCATAATGCTGCCTGGAAACCAGACAAACATGTATTCCCTGATTGCAGGCATTAACGATTCGCGAGCACCCATCAAGTGAAATATGCTGTCCATGGAGAACCAGCAGACAGCGACTACAATGGTGGCAAGCAGCAACGAGATGTAGTTAATTACCGTGGAGGCTTCTTTAGCTTTCTTGTATTCGGAGCGGCCGAGATATTTGCCGACGACAGCTGAGGCCCCAATGCCTAGCCCGATAGCGAGGCTCATAATGGTAAAGGTGACTGGAAACGTAAAACTAATTGCAGTAAGCGCCTCGGTGCCAAGGAAGCTGATGAATAATGTGTCTACGAGGCTAAACGTGAATAGCATGAGCATGCCGATGATCATCGGAGTGGTCATGCGGATGAGAGATTTTTGAATGGGGCCTTCGGACAGATTGTAACTGTGCTTATTGCTAGTCGAAGACATAGTTAGTTAATAGCCCAGTGGGAAATGCTAAATCAAAGTCAGTGCCGATTAATATACCTTACTTTTGAAACCATGTTCCCCCTGACACAGAAAGTTGCAAAGCCTAGGCGGCAATACTTTTGCGTAGCATGCTCAATTGCTTGTATATCTTGGGATTGCCGTACAACAATTCCTTCGCGTCAGTTAGGTTAGGGTTTCCGTTTTCGCTACCGAGTAATCCGCCTGCTTCTTGCAGAATAAGCTTGGCCGCAGCCAAAGTAAGCATGTTTTCGTTCGCCGAGCAGCCGCCCTGCATTCGGTCTGCCGCAATTTGTACCATATCCAAAGCAGTGCAGCCGGAGATCCTCGGGCTGGCACCTGCGGTCATGAATTCTGTTTGTAGCCCCACAGCAACGTCTTGTGGCATGCCCTCGGGATTGATGCCTATCAGGCTTCCCTGAATCTCCGTGCGTTTGCCTACACGAATGCGGTGCGAATTAAGTCGAGCGCCGGCACCCCTGGTGGCAATGAATTCTTCGCGCAGAAGAGGGCAGACGAGGATTGCATGCTGAACCACACCTTCAATTTGGCAGGCCAGTGATACACCAAACTGCGTATAACCGGTGGCGAAATTTCTATTGCCTAAAAGGGGATCGATAAGCCATACAGTATCTTTGTTTTCTCCCTGTTTAAGGCCAGAGGCGCGGGAGTGAAAACTGTGTTCTGGGTGTGCCTTCTCTAAATGATAGAAGATTGTTTTCTCGGCTTCCAAATCCATCGACGTGAGGAAATGAGCAGGATCGTCATTGATGATTTTAATTCTGTCGAGACGGTCGCTGCTATGTGCTATTGCCTCGGCCGCATCTCTAGCGGCT
>CALKDE010000022.1 GCA_938082955.1 uncultured Pseudomonadales bacterium | reverse complement strand
GTTGTTTATTTACTTGGTAATGCAGCAGTAACTGCAACGCTCTGCCACTGATCCAAGCCCTCCGATCGGACCGAACTTATAAATGGCAAAATACGATGGGCAAATATAGGCACTTAGCCCCTATAATTCAAGGCTGACAGTCCAAACGGGCCATCCCGCAAGGCAGGATGACAGTGCGGCGAAACCCTAGCACCTAAGAGAATTTAACCTGTGTTTCTATTTGCGCTGGCGTTATAATCGCGACGTTCCGACTATTCAGGCACAAACTAAGCCAAATGAAATCATCGACCAACAGACTTTTCACCCTTGTAGCGCTGGCAAGCCTTACGCTGAGCCTTAGCTATTGCGGACAGAAAGGCGGTCTAACTCGCCCTGAGTCACCTGCACTGACAACCTCGAATTTCATTTCAGGTAAATAGATTATAGGCCTCCTTGGCCCACACCTACCGGACTTCAACCACGAATGGACTATTTTAATTACAAAGGCGATGCACTGTACGCAGAGGAATTGGCCGTCTGTGAGATTGCTGAGCAGCATGGCACGCCTTGCTTCATCTATTCCCGCGCCACTCTAGAGCGCCACTATAGAGCCTACGAAACGGCACTATCTGGACTGCCCAATATGATCTGCTATGCGGTAAAAGCGAATTCCAACCTGGCGGTATTGAATATCCTGGCCCGAATGGGGGCTGGGTTCGATATCGTGTCCGGTGGCGAACTGAGTCGCGTCCTTCAAGCAGGCGGAGACCCCGCAAAAGTTATATTTTCTGGCCTCGGCAAGACCGTAGCCGAGATTCAACAGGCGCTACAGGCCGGCATTCACTGTTTCAACGTGGAATCTGAGGCGGAATTAGCTCGTCTCAATGAAGTAGCTTTGCAGCTAGCTCTACCGGCCTCAATATCTATACGCGTAAATCCCGATGTAGACGCCGGCACCCATCCCTATATATCGACTGGCCTGAAAGAGAACAAGTTTGGAATCTCCAGCGATCGTGCGATAGAGGTCTATAGAGCTGCCGCGCAGATGGAAGGGATCAAAATATCTGGCATCGACTGCCACATAGGTTCGCAGCTTACATCGATAGAGCCTTTCCTCGATGCAATCGATAGACTGCTCGCCATGGTGGAGCGCTTGAGCGAGGAAGGCATCAATTTGAGCCACTTCGATATGGGCGGTGGGCTGGGTGTTAGCTACGGCACCGAGAGCCCACCACTACCCTCTGAGCTTATCGAAGCGGTAAAGGGTCGTTTCAGCGATCGCGGCCTGACCCTGATGGTCGAACCTGGACGCTCAATCGCCGCAAACGCCGGTATCTTCGTGACCCGTGTCGAGTACATAAAGAACACTGAACATAAGAATTTCGCTATCGTCGATGGCGCAATGAACGATCTATTGAGACCGGCACTGTATAGCGCTTGGCAGGAGATCATTCCCGTGAAAAAGCGAAGCGGCGATGTGCTTAACTTCGATGTTGTTGGCCCAATTTGCGAGTCGGCCGATTTTCTTGGCAAAGACAGAGAGTTGGTAGTCGCAGCAGATGACTTGCTGGCCGTACGCTCCGCGGGTGCTTATGGCTTCGTAATGAGTTCGAACTACAATACGCGTCCACGCGTTGCCGAAATAATGGTCGATGGAAACCTCGCGCATGTCGTTAGACGGCGCGAAGTCCTAGCAGACCTGCTCGATCTGGAATCTTGTTTACCTAGCTGATACGCAAAATGGATATTCACTTCACAAAGATGCATGGCCTGGGCAACGACTTTATTGTGCTCAATAATCTGCACAATGCGTATCAATTGAGCGCCAAGCAGATTGCTGCACTTGGTCACCGCCAGTTTGGAGTGGGCTTTGATCAGTTGCTCTTAGTTGAAGCTGCCACAGAGCCTGGCATCGATTTCAGCTACCGCATCTTCAATGTTGACGGTCGGGAAGTAGAGCACTGCGGTAATGGCGCGCGTTGCTTTGCCAAATATGTAAGCGACAAGGGCTTGTTCGACGAAAAGTCACTCGTCGTCAAAACAGCCAATCGTGTACTTACGCTTAAAATCGACGGCGACAGCGTCACAGTGGACATGGAAGCACCAGAGTTTGACGCATCAAAAATTCCATTCATCGGCGACAGCAATTTAAAAATACATACCCGTCAACTTACTGTTTCGGGAAGCCCACTCGAGGTCGAGTTTTGTGCACTGTCCATGGGCAACCCCCATGCGGTAATTAGAGTTGAAGAGCTAAGCAAAACAGCCGTAAAAGAGATAGGGGAAGCACTCGGCGCACATCCGGATTTTCCCGAAGGCTGCAATGTGGGTTTCATGCAGCTGTGTGACAGAAATACCATAGACTTACGTGTCTATGAACGCGGTGCTGGCGAGACGCTAGCCTGCGGAACTGGGGCCTGTGCGGCAGTAGTCGCCGGTTGCTTACAAGGTCTGTTAGATGATACCGTCACAGTGAAATTACATGGCGGAGAACTTAGTATTACCTGGCTGGGAATCGACTCTCCCGTCTTAATGACAGGGCCAGCCACAACAGTTTTTGAGGGGAAAATTCAGATATGAAAAATGATAATTCAGCGGCTGAAAAAATAGAGGCCCCCAGTAACACCGGACTCTCTGCACAAGAAGTTGCCAGCTACCTGAAAGCCAACCCCGAATTTTTCATCAAGCAAGAAGACTTGCTTGCGGACCTTTCTCTGCCCCACAAGAGCGGCAAGGCGATCTCCTTATTAGAACGACAAGTTACTATTCTGCGAGACAGAGGGGGCGACGCGCGACAGAAACTCAATAACCTACTTGAGAATGCCCGCAACAACGATCAACTCTTTGATACGACACGCAGCCTAGTCCTGGCCCTACTGCGCGCCAAGGATGTAACAGAAATTGCCGACGTGGCCCAGGACCAGTTATCGCACCATAGCAATATCGACTCCTGCGAAGTCATCCTTATTGATAAGAAAGGCCTGAAGGTTGCAGGCTCGGTAAGAACCGAGTCGGAAAGCATTCTCAAGAAACAATTCGCCGATGTGTTCCGCCTTAAGCGAACTCATTGTGGCGCTATCAGTAAAGAACAAACTCAGTACCTCTTCCCTGCGCAGGATAACAACATCAAGTCGACTGCTATTTGTCCCGTAATAAGCAACGGCGACGTATTGGCATTGATTGCGTTTGGAAATCAGTCGGACAGCTACTTCAATGTAAACCTGGATACTCTGTTTCTAGATTTTATTGGCCACGTAGTCGGCGCCGTAATCGCTAATCAACAGCCCGACAGCGCACAGTAGAACGCTAAGACATGTCGCAGGGCTTGAGCAAAGGTTGCCTAGATGTCTACTGAAACCCCAACTGAAAATAAAAATCAGGTTTCAATCATCTGCCGCACACTGGGTCGCCCTGAATTACAGCACGCGCTTCAGTCCATCGCCTCTCAAGACTACGCCAATATCGAAATTGTTTTGGTAGATGCCGCTGGTGCAAATACCCTAGACTCGACAGCGGCCGGCGATCGTCCACTTGTGTTAGTAACTACCGGCGTAGCCCTGAGTCGTTCACAAGCTGCGAATGCTGGCTTAGAAGCAGCCCACGGAAAATATATACAATTTTTGGATGACGACGACTGGATTGATTCAAATCATGTCAGTCAGTTAGTGAGTACTCTGGAAAGTAATGACGAAACAGCGGCGGCCTATAGTAGTACGCAGAAGACTAACGCCGCAGGCGACTCTCTGGACTATGTATTCAAAGAAGATTTCGATCCAATTCTGTTGATGCGAGACAACTATATTCCGATTCACTCTATCCTATTCGATAGTTCGCTACTCGAGAATGGCTGTAGTTTCGACGAGGCCTTCGA
>CALKDE010000021.1 GCA_938082955.1 uncultured Pseudomonadales bacterium | reverse complement strand
TTTAGCAGGGCTGTTGACCTCGATCCCTGGCGACCAGAAAATCCAAAGCAAGACAGCAATTTCAAATTTAGGCTGTACATCAATTTAGGAGATATTCAGATGTACTTTAAGGAATTCGACAAAGCCTTGGCGATTTATGATCGTGCAGCAGAAATTGAACCAAATAATTTGGATGTGGCAGGGTTTAGAGGCAATGCATTAGCAGCGCTGGGTAACTTAAGCGAAGGGCTGCAACTCAGACAAGAGTCGTTTGGCCTCGTATCTTTCGACATCTCGAACGGTGTATCGATTATCCATGGGCGGGTGAAATGATCAGCATAAATATAGAGGGCTCAAGCCCGCACTTTATTGGCAGTTGGAATATAGAGGAAAATGCACTGTGTGATGAGCTAGTCAGTTTTTTTGCAGCTCACGAAGAAAAACAAGAACCGGGCCAGTCTGCCGGAGGAGTGAATCTTGAAGCGAAGAATTCAATCGATATTACGGTGAACCCGAGAGATCTAGAATTGCCAGAATACAAATCGGTTAAAGAGTATATAAACTGTTTATATGCATGCTATGAAGAGTATTTAAAGGAGTTCCCGTTCTTGGCTTCGACAATGCCACGAACGAATATAGGCTCCTTCAACATTCAAAAGTACTTGCCAGGTGGTCACTTCAAGCTGCCCCACACCGAACGGACATCAATACAAAATTCTTTCAGGGTCCTCGCCTTTATGACTTATCTAAATGATGTTGAAGATGGTGGCTCCACAACATTCGTTCATCAAAACTTGGAAATACAACCGGAAAGAGGAAAGACTCTTATTTGGCCCGCCGAATGGACCCATGCTCATCTGGGCAATATTGTTAACTCGGGAGAAAAGTATATCATTACCGGCTGGATGCATTTTCCTCACGAATCTAGATAAAATTTACGCAGGCTTCATCTACGCTGCTTACTGTTCAAAAATAAAAAATGAAACTAATTTATTGAAATTATCGTAAACATAGCTAACTTGTATGGGATATAGATTGACAAGCCCCAAGCAGAAAACTCACTCTACCTGCTGGAATCGCGTACAATTCAAGCAGGAGCTGTTTGTAATAATCACGTTTTAGACATCCACTATGCCTACTTTTATGCTTCAAGATTAGCTAATGTCCAGACACGAAAAAATTGGCGTAGTCCAGATTGAGAAGCACAGTAGAGGCTTAATTTAAGGAAAATATGGTGATAAAGTTCTTCATTTTACTGGTATTGGTCGCAGCACTCACAGCCTGCGAAGGCTTGTACGAAGATGATGGGATTCCTAGAATTCGAACCCAAGCCGATGTTGTTGCCTATAATGCTACTGTCGTTGCTGACAATGACAAGTTAGTGTGTAGCCGTGAACGGGTAATAGGTACAAATATTCCCCAGTTCAATTGTATGACCGTTAGGCAGCGGGTCCGAATGCAGGAAGAGGCCCAGCAAGACGCGGGCTTCCTGAGCAGAACTCTGAACGTTGGAACCGGTGGCAACGCGCCTCAATAAGTCGTTATCAAACTCAAAGTAGGTGCAACATGGAAAAGCCAGTATTGATCTTATTGTTGGTTGCTGTTTCCCAGCTATCATTGGGACAGGTTGCAGATAAAGCTGACATAGAGGAGGTCATCGTCATCGGTGAGCTTTCCAGACCGGCAGTTAGATCTCAAATTATTCGCGTTGAAACTGATATTTATAATTTTTACAATGCAAACAATGGCAACAAAAAATTGAATATTGTCTGCAGACAAGTTGCCCTGACAGGAACCAGAATCCCCCAGCGAGTCTGTGAACCCGTGTTCTTGACAGAGGCTCGTAGCCGACAGATGAGACGTTTTGCGCAAGAGTTCTTTGGTGTTGCCGAGCTGCAAGCATTAGAGGTGAGTGTAAAGATTGAAACGGATGAAATGAATGCAGTTTATGCAGCGCTGATAGACAAAAATCAATCTTTCGCTGAAGCCTTGCTAGTTTTGGAAGACTTAAAGGCCCGGCTCGAAGAGCTTGGCGGATAGGTCTTACAGGCGTTTCTATTTGGTCTTTGCTAACCGCTGGGTTACCTTCCCTGAGTGCTTGGATTCCCCTTGCAATAATCATAAGTTTTAGTTCATGAAAAAATGGCTAAGGCAGTCCTGTCTTGGCTGAGTATCTAACTATGTAAATAACTAAATTCACTGTTCAAGCAGACGGCGCATTCGCAGCGACGAAACAACTGCTGCGAGACTGCAGCGGCGGAATAAGCTAATGTCTTGGCGCGGTAAGGCATTATTCTAATTTTTGTAACAGACAACAAGACTGAAAAATAAACTAAATATTGGAAAACACGATACTCATCAACAGGCGGGTCCGCCTTGTAGAGCCATTGCAAAAGATTGCAGTGCCCGTATCCCCCAGAAGTTTCCAGCAACACTGCAGAATGTCGTCCTTCACCAAAGTTCCACCGATAACAAGTCGAGTTTTACGTTGACATCTAGTGTGTTAGGTCGAGATATAAATACTCATGTAAAGGATGTCGATAACCTAAGCTGGGCTACCCGTATTTAATTAAATTTCGAGTCAAAAAAAAACGGCTCCTTCGTAAGAGGGAGCCGTTTTTGTTCTACAAGAGCCTGACTTAGAACTCCATTGTCATCCTGCCATAGAACATACGGCCACGTGCTGAATAAAGAACCGACTCCATGCCAGCGAAGTCATTCACTCGCTGTGGCATTCTATCGAACACATTTCGAGCTCCGAACGTCAAGTCTACATCAGCACCCATCACTTCAAGTCCACGGTAGTTGTAAGTAACGTCCGCGATTGTACTTGCTCGCAGCGTGTCTCTCTCACTGATATCGAACCCTGTGAAATATGGGAACTGGTTGAAGAATGAACTACCCCAGTTGTATCCATCATACTCAATTTCGTCGATATATTGTGCGTTAATGCCGACACTGTGGTTACCATTCACCCAACTTAATTGCAAGTTAGCCTTTAGTTCTGGCAGAGGTGGCGCTTCACCGAGGAATCGATTTCGCTTGCCCAAAGGCGAGCTCACCTCATCAGTCGCGAACTTCTGGTATTCCCACTTATCGATCTTAGTAGCATTAAAGTTCACATTAATGGAACCAATATCGTTGAAACCTAGTAAGCCTGTAATTGCATCAAGGTCAAACTGGTATCTAACCTTCAGGTCGTAGGCTTCCACGTTATTCATAGCCGCGTTAGATTGACCGACGGTAACCCGCAGAATCTGCGTCGCGTCGTTGGCTGCACGAACAATACGCGGATCCTGTTGTCCTGAGTTAACCCAGCTAGTCAGTTCGGCTACTGTAGGCTCTCGACCGTCGCTTACACCAGTAGCATTTGACCAGTTAAAGTAATCCAGGGACAGCAACTGCTGCGGATCGATACTCACGATACGGTCCGAGAAATTAGTCTGGCTCCAGTCCAGATCAATACGCAGGTTATCGATCGGCTCGAATGTCACACCATAGCTCTGAGTATCAGCTATTTCCGGCGTCAGCAAGCGGTTACCTG
>CALKDE010000020.1 GCA_938082955.1 uncultured Pseudomonadales bacterium | reverse complement strand
GCGTGAATGTCCGGTAGGTAGAGGCGTCGACCGAATAGGGTTTCGACATATCCCTTTTCGTCGGCCAAGGCCTGAGTCTCGTCCATGTACTTTCTAACGCCGGGGTATTTTTCAAAATAGCGCTCGACATACTGCGCTGCTTCCCCGCGGCTAATGTTTAACTGATTGGCAAGCCCGAAAGCAGACATGCCGTAAATCAAACCGAAGTTAATTGCCTTCGCGCTTCGCCTTTGGTCAATGCTGACTTCATCCAAAGCTACGCCGAAAACGTCGGCTGCTGTTGCCTTGTGAACATCCTGGCTATTGGAAAACGCGCTGAGTAATCCCTCGTCTTGGGAAAGATGCGCCATGATTCTAAGTTCTACCTGCGAATAGTCTGCTGCCAGCATTTTATTGCCTGGGTCGCAGACGAATGCCTGTCGAACGCGTCGCCCCTGGGCGGTACGAATGGGAATGTTCTGTAAGTTAGGATCGGTAGATAACAGGCGACCAGTAGCTGCGACTGCCTGCTGAAAGGACGAGTGAATTCGCCCAGTGCCTTTATTAATCTCGAGCGGTAATTTATCCGTGTAGGTCGACTTCAGTTTGCTCAGTGTTCGATGCTCTAGAATCAACTTCGGCATTTCGTAATCTTGCGCTAACTCCTGCAATACAGGTTCGGCTGTTGAGGGTTGACCGGTTTTCGTTTTCTTTAAAATCGGTAGCTCTAGCTTCTCATAGAATATTGTTTGCAGTTGTTTGGGCGATCCTAAATTGAATTCTTCTCCGGCTATCTCGAAGACTTGAAGCTGCAGCTTTTCTAGTTGCTTGCCTAGCTGCATACTCTGTTTCGCAAGTGCAACCGCATCAACGCGAATGCCGTTGCGTTCTACCTTATTCAGCACTTCGATAAGTGGTAATTCATAGTATTGATACAGCCCTAGCAAGTTACCGTTGCTACTCAGGGTTTGCTGTAAGATCGCAGACAGGCGCACGATGTGATCTGCTTTTTGTGCGGCGTAAGGCGCGTAGTCCGAAAGCGCTACTTGCTCTTTGCTCAACTTGCCCCGACCCTTGCCTAGCAGACTGTCGATTTCTATGGGTGCCACCTCTAGATAGTTCTTAGCTATCTGTGGCAGCTGATGCTTCGTCGCGACAGAATTGGCGACATACGACGCGAGATGCACATCGTTTTTGATCGGCTGTAAGTTAATCTCGTAGTTTTTCAGCACATGATTAACCTGTTTCAGGTCGAAGCCGATTTTTGTGATCGATGGGTTCACCAGTACTGGCTTTAACTGAGCGAGGCAATCCGCACTATCGAGCTGGACTGGCACGTCATTGTAGTCATGTAAAAACGGGATGTAGAAGGCCTTGCCCATGTCGACACAGATTGCGATACCGAGTATTTTTTGATCAAGAAAATGATCACCGATCGTTTCTAATGAGATACCAAAAATTGATGACGCTGAGATTTTATCGATTACGGATGCGAATTCCTTGGCATCTAAAACTAACTTATAATTTATGTCTTCCTTTGCAATCGACACATCGACTTCTTCGATTAGCGATTCTGCGCTTGCTGCCTTCTTACTCTTCGGTGATCCAGCTACGCCTTGTTCCTCTAACTCCTTTACCCAGGACTTAAACTCCATTTCTGTGAAAAGCTCGTGTAACTTCTGTTTGTCCTCTTCAGCGGCTACTAGCTCGGGTATCTTTACATCTAGAGCTACATCCATTTTTATTGTTGCCAGCTCGTAAGAAAGCCTAAGCAGGTCGATATTTTCGCGCAGTTTCTCTCCAACTTTTCCGCCTACGGCTTCGGCATTTTCAATAACGCCTTCCATTGAGCCGTATTCCTGCAACCACTTAACGGCTGTCTTTGGGCCGACACTTGGCACACCTGGAATATTGTCTGACTTGTCACCCATGAGCGCGAGATAGTCGATGATTCTGTCCGGCGCCACACCGAACTTCGCAACAACCGATTCACTATCGAGGAGCTCGTTTGTCATGGTGTTGATGAGCGTAACGTTGTCGTTCACAAGTTGAGCTAGATCTTTATCGCCCGTGGAGATGAGGGTTGAAATGCCAGCCTCGGTTGCTTGCTCAGAAAGCGTACCAATTACATCGTCCGCTTCTACATCGCTGATAATTAGAAGTGGCAAGCCCATCGCTTCAATAATCTGATGTATTGGTTGTATTTGTGAGCGAAGCTCGTCCGGCATTGGCGGCCGATTTGCCTTGTATTCAGTGTAGATTTTACTGCGAAAAGTTTTGCCTTTGGCGTCAAAAACAATCGCGATATTACTGTCCTCATAGTTCTTCATGAGGCTACGAATCATGTTGATAACACCCTTCACTGCCCCCGTCGGCTGCCCTTTGCTACTTACCAGAGGCGGCAGTGCATGGAATGCACGAAACAGATACGAGGATCCATCTACAAGAATGAGCTGTTTTGATTCGGCCAACTTACTTTCCTTTTACAAGTTCGTACAAGATTGGTTTTATGCTGCGCCTATTCGTAGAGGCACTGGTAAAAATCATCTGCTAGATTTGCGACAAATTCGCTATAGGCATTTGCGCTCAAGTTTATGTTGCTGCCTAACAGGTCAACGGTAATTAGTTTCAATTCATAGCCCTTCAGGACTGTGCTAACCAAGTCCAAGCTCGAATCGAACTCCAATAGCAAACAAGACGGTCGCTGCTCGTTCACTTGACTTCGAAGCGTAATCATTTCGCGAATGCTTGGCTGAACTTCTGGGTCCGCCAAGATTACCATGCCATGTTGCAGGCCAAACTGCTGTTCAAAATATTGGTAGGCATTGTGGTAAACCGCGTAGTTCTTCGTCGATGGCGTCTGGAATTTTTGTGCAATTTGCTGGTTTGTGCTTTCAATTTGACGGCTAAATTTTTCCAGATTCTGGCGATAGGATGTTGCGTTGGCTGGATCCATTTTAGCAGTGTGTTCAGCAATCGCTTTGGCAATATGTATTGCGTTTGAACTATCTAGCCACAGATGGGCATCAAGCTGCCCGTCTCCAACGGTATGCAGTTGCAGCCCTGGCGTGTCGATAACAGTGATTGTCTTGGCTTGGAGCTCACTCTGCACAAAAAAGTCGCTAATGTGGGTTTCAAAGTCAGGGCCTATCCATATTGCCAAGTCGGCCCGAGCTAGTTTGATACGATCAGAGGGTGACACAGTGAAGTGATGTGGTGATTGCTGCGGATCCACAATAGAGGAAACGCTGCCATATTCCTGCACAATGGCCTCGGCAATCATTTGAAGCGGCTTTATAGTAGTAACGATGCTCACGTCGCCGCGACTTGGCGAACAAAGAAGGCTAGTTAACAATAAAATCAAATAGAATTTAGGCATTGGGAATTTATCAAGCAGAGGTGGCTCAAAAGCCTCCGGCGGCAAAGGAAAGTTTTGACATCAATGCTATGATAACTCATTGTCCCGCTTGGTCCTACGCGAGTAAGAATGTAAAGGCGAGAAACCTAAAAGTAAGAAAGTCATAAAATCTATTGTGTAGATTGCAAAGGCTGTAGCGAGTAATTCGAATGGATATCCCCGATACTAGTAGTAATCCAGCCTCTCATTCTTCCACCGGCACTAATGCCTGTGGTGTCCTGCTTGCGGCAAAATCGATTAACAAAAATTTTGCTGAGAAAAAGATCCTCGAAAACATAAGCCTCACCATAGAGGAAGGCCAGATAGTCACCCTGATCGGTCCAAACGGGGCCGGCAAGACTACTCTTGTCCGTATTGCCCTGGGACTACTCCAGCCTGACTCCGGCTCTATCTATCACCGGCCCGCCTTGCGAATCGGCTATATGCCGCAGCGAGTCCATGTAGAGCCCACGCTGCCACTAACTGTTAACCGATTTCTTCAGCTAGCAAATCGACAAGATAAGGCCTTACTGTCCAGCACCTTGGAAGACTTAAAAATAAGCCATCTCGAAGGCCGACAGCTAACGGCCATATCCGGG
Source organism: uncultured Pseudomonadales bacterium (assembly GCA_938082955.1). Taxonomy (GTDB): domain Bacteria; phylum Pseudomonadota; class Gammaproteobacteria; order Pseudomonadales; family Pseudohongiellaceae; genus UBA9145. The sequence continues at coordinate 4,912 of CALKDE010000020.1, read as the reverse complement.
GGAGAACTACAACGGGTGCTCCTCGCGCGCGCTCTGCTGCGCAAACCTGAGCTGCTTATTCTCGATGAGCCTGCACAGGGCGTTGATCTGGCAGGGCAGGCAGAACTCTATCAACTCATTAGCGAGATTAGTGATAGGCATCGCTGTGGTGTGCTAATGATTTCTCATGACCTCCATCTGGTCATGTCTTCGACCGACGAGGTCATCTGTCTCAATCATCATATTTGCTGCCACGGTAAGCCCGAACACGTTACCAATGACCCAGCCTATCTAAACTTATTCGGCGCCAATGCCTCTCAAAACCTTGCCGTGTATACCCACCATCACGATCATGATCATGAGCTTGGTGGCAGCGTGAAGGAGCATCTGAATGATTGATTCGATGGTGCTTTTCTTTACTATGGATTTTGTTCTCTATGCGCTTGCTGCGGGCATTTCTCTTGCATTTGTGGCAGGGCCGCTAGGTTCATTCATCGTATGGCGCCGTATGTCTTATTTTGGTGATACGCTCGCGCACTCAGCTTTGCTTGGAATAGCCCTGGGCTTGCTCACTGATAGCAACCCACAGCTAAGCATCATAGTTAGCTGTCTACTTTTCGCCTTCTTGCTTACCTTGCTAGACCGTAGACCCTCTATTTCTACTGATACATTACTTGGTATTTTGGCCCATAGTAGCCTCGCCCTTGGCGTCGTAGTATTGGCATTAGCCGACTCGGTTAGGGTCGATCTTGAGGCCTATTTATTTGGCGCCTTACTCACTATTGGCAGCGCTGATTTGATCTGGGTTTTAGTCGTAGTGTCTGTCGTTGCTATCGTGCTTTCTGTATTTTGGAATGATTTCGTATCAATTACAGTTCACGCAGAAATAGCTGAAATTGAAGGTAAAAATGTCAATCGCCTGAATCTAATTCTAGTTTTGTTGATCGCATTAACCATCGCGGTATCGATGAAAATTGTCGGCGTGTTATTGATAACATCGCTGTTGATAATTCCTCCTGCGGCCGCGCGATCGATGGCGACTACACCCGAGCAAATGGCAGTAAGGGCGAGTATTATAGGTTGTATTTCTGTAGTACTAGGCTTGGTTTCGGCATTCTATTTCGATGTGCCGGTAGGGCCGTCTATCGTGGTAGTGGCTACACTAATTTTTCTTGTATTTTATTTTTATCCGAACGTTCTAAAGACTAGAAACTAAGTGTTTTTACTTAACTAGTTCGCGAAAAGCCTTTATCAGATCTTGGTCGCGATGCGGGGCTCGCATCACTGCGTAGTAGTCACCCTGCGGATTTATTACAGCGATGTGGGCGCTGTGTTCAATCAAATAGTTGCCCTGAGCCGCATCATCTTCAGCAGGTCGGCCATCATGCTCATGCGATCCTGTAGCTGCGGCAGATTCAACGGCGTCCCCGTAGCCAACATACAACTGCGCCGCCAGCTGTGAGATCTGTTCGGGATCTCCACTGAGGCCAATAAACTCTTCGTTATAGTTCGCCAAATAGGCTGCCATCGACGCAGGATTGTCTTGCTCGGGATCTACTGTTACCAGTAATACACGCGGTTTTACATCTTGGTTAAAATCCAAGCCCGCATAAAACTGAGCCAACTCGGCCATAGTGAGAGGACAGATATCTGGGCAGTGCGTGAAGCCAAAGAAAACAAGATTCCAGCTCCCCTGAAAGTCGACTTTGGTGAAAAATTCACCCTGCTGGTCGAGCAGGCGAAATTCACTCAGTGTTCTAGCTTGCGGGTAGATGGTGACGCCTATCTCACGTAACGCAGCTTGGCTGTCTCGCTCACCGCGTATCTGAAAAAGTGCAATCACAGCCATAACGACAAGAACATCGAAGGCTAGAAAGGCGATAAATACAGTCTTTCTTTTCTGAGTGAGTTGCATCGGAGCCTGAACTAAATTAGATAGTGATCCACGACCAAGGCGATGAAAAGCAATGCCAAGTAGAGGATCGAATAACGGAAAGTATCCATTGCTGTGCTTGGTTTTGGCTTGAACATGAGCAAACCAGACCAGCCGAGGAAGCCAGCGCCCAGCGCAAGCGCCGAGACGAGATAGAGCAAACCGCTCATTCCGGAGAAGAAGGGAAAGACGCTTACGACCACCAACATTAGGGTGTAGGCGATGATGTGAATCTTGGTTACGTGTTCGCCGTGAGTAACTGGCAGCATAGGCACGCCCGACTTCGCATATTCATCCTTACGATGGATAGCCAAAGCCCAGAAGTGTGGGGGGGTCCAAGCGAATATGATTAAGACCAAAATTAGCGCGCCGCCGTCAATAGTACCCGTTACAGCAGCCCATCCCAGTAGTGGTGGCATAGCACCGGAAAGCCCGCCAATAACAATGTTCTGCGGCGTGGCATGCTTCAGATAACCCGTGTAGATGAAGGCATAGCCGACAAATGATGCCAACGTTAGCCAGGCACTCAGAGGGTTAACCCACAAAAGCAGTATCGCCATTCCTGCAACCCCGATAACAAGCGCGAATAATGCTGCTTGTTTGGGCTCTACGCGACCCTGCGCAACCGGTCGGTTGTGGGTGCGCTTCATGATTATGTCAATTTTTCGGTCGATCAGGTGGTTGACGACCGCGCCCGAACCGGCAACCAAGGCAATTCCTAGGTTGCCCAGAATAAGTATATCTACAGGGACCATGCCCGGAACGGCGAGGAACATGCCGACCAGAGAAGTCAGGATCATTAACATGACAACTCGCGGCTTGCACATTTCGTAGAAATCACGCCAGCTGCTACTACTAATGTTTGAAGCTATTTCGTTCACGGGTCAACTTTTACGCTAAATAGAATGGGTTTCTTGAGCGGACTATAACAGATACTGAGCCGCGTCTTTGTGTCGTGCTTTCGAAGCGCGGGCATTCAATCATATTTGGCTTTGAATCTCAAGATCATTACCTCGAACTAGCAGCTTGTTTTAAGCATTTTTCTAGCAAAATTTGTACAAATCCCTGTCGCAAATTTGACACTGACAGGAAGGTGTCAAAAATGCTTGATTTCGTGCATATTTTAGGGGTTTTAGGCCGCAGATCACTTGCAGTGAATACCAATATTCTATAGCATTCCGGTGCGCGTGAGGAGAGCGAAAAATCTTTGAATTCTTGGGTAATTTCAAGGCTTTCAGAGGGCTGAAACTTCCCCAATCGGATAATAATAATTTACAAGGATAGCGGCGAGTCAAAACTTCGAATTGGGAACAGCAATGGGGGCAATCATTGTCAAGACCTGCCGACAAAGTGATGGCATTGAGCTTCAACTCTTGTTTCTCTGTGGCGCGATGTACATAACAACTTATTTCCCCTAGTGCTTGGCGATATTTTGTCTCCACGACACTAGGGATACGTTCGTAATTTTTTAGAAGGAAGGCGGGTTTATGGCTTTAGCGGTCGTTATTTTTTTGTTGGTAATTGGATCAGTAATTTTCCATTTTGCCAGCCCTTGGTGGTTCACAGATATTGCAGCCGATTGGGGATTAATCGATTTTACTATCAACATCACGTTTTGGGTTACCGGAGTAGTATTTGTCTTATTAAATCTATTCCTAGCCTACTGCGTGTACAAGTTTCGGCAAAAACCCGGCCATAAGGCCGTTTATGAGCCTGAAAACCATAAATTGGAAGTCTGGCTTTCGGCAGTCACGACTGTCGGCGTTGTCGCGATGCTCGCACCGGGCTTATTTGTGTGGGCCAGCATCGTCACTCCACCGGACGATGCTACCGAATTCGAAGCCATGGGCCAGCAATGGCAGTGGGCGTTCCGCTATCCTGGTGCCGACGGTATCATGGGAACAGCAGACACCCAGATGGTTACCCAGACCAACCCCTTTGGTGTCAATGTTGAAGACCCGAACGGTCAGGACGACGTAATCGTTACTGCTCCTGAGATGCACCTACCTTTGGACAAGCCAGTTAAAGCATTGCTTCGCTCCAATGACACCTTACATAACTACACGGTTCCTCAGTTTCGCGTGAAGATGGACCTGGTTCCTGGCCTTATTTCATACATATGGTTCGAACCAAATAAGGCGGGCCGTTACGACATCATGTGTGAAGAGCTTTGTGGCATCGGTCACTTCGCCATGCGCGGCGCAGTAGTTGTAGAAACTCAAGCCGAATACGATGTTTGGCTTGATGCGCAGCCTACATTCGCGGAAACCCAAACGGTTGCCGCTGCTAACCCAGCCGCGGGCCAAGCAGAGTATGCAGTCTGCGCTTCTTGCCACGGAGCACAGGGAGAGGGTAACCAAGCACTGAATAGCCCGAAACTGGCTGGACAATCGCCTTGGTACATCGAACGACAGCTGAAGTATTTCAAAGAAGGCGTCCGCGGTGGTGAAGGCGATACCAATGGCCAGGCAATGACTGCGATGGCGAATATGCTCGTAGACGATACTGCCATTCGCAATATGGCTGCCTATATCGCCACAATGCCTGACACAGCTGCCACCCCAACCGTGACTGGTGACGTCGCCAATGGCTACGAGATATATGATCGCAACTGCGCGGCTTGTCACTTGGATAACGGTGACGGTACTTGGTACACAGATGCGCCAAAACTTGCGGGCATGAGCGATTGGTATTTCGTTACGCAGATCAGCAATTTCAGAGCTGGTATCCGTGGCTTACACCCAAGCGATGACTATGGCGAGCAGATGGTTGGTATGGCTACTGCCATGTCAGGGCTCGAAGAAATTGAAGACGTAGCAGCTTATATCAATACATTGAGATAACTCGCTACAAAAAACTTATTAGATAAGATTGTTAACGAATTTTAGCCATAGCTGGCTGATACAAAGATTATAGAGTTAGGAGGATTTAATGGCTTACGTACCATTAGCTGATCAAGATTCCGAAATGGAAATGCACCACCCCCATAGTTGGGTTACA
>CALKDE010000019.1 GCA_938082955.1 uncultured Pseudomonadales bacterium | reverse complement strand
ACAACCAGCTATTCGCTGAGACGGATCGCGCCAGGCTTGGATATCATGCGCAATCGCTCGGACGTAAATGAAAGTTTTTACCTGAGCGGACTGAGCTTGCTCGACAATTTGTTTTCGATCTATGCCGAGAGTGAGTCGCCGGACCCGGAAGCCATAGCGATGACGCATGTGTATCTCGCGGATTGGCATATTCTTTATAGCAAACCTCAGGTCGCGATAGAAGCTTATAGACAGGCGTATCAAGAGTTACTAGCGGCCGGTGTGGATGCTACGCTGGCGAATGAATTCTTTAATCAACCGATGGTGATACCAGAGACAGAATTTTATGCGAATCTGGAGGTGGCTGTCGCGGCGCAACGGAATAGGATGGTGACGGTAGGCGACGGAAATTCCGATGCCTATTTGTCCTTCAGTGAATGGTCCGCTGCACTGCCGAATGTGCGTAGCCCAATCCCTGGTAATACGACTGATAGTGCGACCGCAAATTCAAACTTCGCTCTGTTTTCCTTTCAACTTGCGGGAGTAAATAAGGCGTCTAGCTGGTATAGCCATCGTTTCAGCAGCACGGTAAGCATGATTCAGCAGGAAGAACTTCTCGGGCATTATTTGGAAACTCCTCCAGGGGAGGGCCAGTTGCTTGAGAAATTGAAAAGTTTGACCTTTCGGCCGAGGTTAGTGGACGGAGAGCCGCGACAGGCGACGGGGCGATTAAAATACTATCTCGCTAAAGGAACCCTGAGCTCCTCTTTGGGAGGGCGGCCTTAGTCAGACTAATATTGTTTGTATCAAGTCGCACTACAGTGTCGCTGTATGCCATCGAATGGAAGTTAGTCGAAGAAATTCTGATTCATGGTTTCAGATGGCATCTCTGCGCAAGGCTTTCCAGTAGCCTTGGCGGGGATTCCGACAACGGTAGTGTGTGGCTCAACATTATTTAGAACGACACTGCCAGCACCGACCTTTGCCCCGATACCAATTTCAATGTTACCAAGCACCTTGGCTCCCGCTGAAATCAATACACCTGATCGAATCTTAGGATGTCGGTCCCCTTTCTCATTACCTGTGCCGCCTAGAGTGACCTGCTGCAGAATCGAAACGTTATCTTCTATGACAGTAGTTTCGCCGATTACGATGCCGGTCGCGTGGTCGAACATGACGCCGCGACCAATTTTACAGGCAGGATGAATATCGACCCCGAATACTTCGGAATTCTGACTCTGCATGAATAATGCGAGCTCCTTCCGGTCGTTAAGCCACAGGAAATGCGCTAGCCGATGAACCTGTATAGATTGAAAGCCTTTCATATAGAGAATGACTGCTAAGTGTGTGCTCACGGCTGCATCGCGCTCAAACACCGCTTTAATATCGCAAGAGGCATCCTCAATAATGTTTGGCGACTCGCTGAATGCTTTACCAAACAGTTCTTGAACAATCGCCGCCGGCATTACATTGTTTGATAGCTTATTTGCAAGAATGAAGCTGAGAGCGGATTTCAGGTTGTTGTGATTTAGAACGCAGGCGGTAACATAACTCGCTAAAAGAGGTTCTTGCTGTATGACCTGCTGGGCCTCTGATTTAAGTTGCTGCCAGAGTTCTTGGGACATAGTCTAGTTTCCGGATCAATTTAAGAAGGGTGATTATAAGGTTTGAGGGCTTCGATACAACTAATTGGGCGTAGCTGGCGATAGCGCATAAAGCAAAGTTTGTGGAGAAATCTCGGGGATCAAGTCCGGCGCTAAGTTGAAAAGAAGTGGGGAGTTCGTAACTTGTCTTGCTATACGGATTGCATGTCCTCAAGCGCAAGTTTAATGTGTTTGTCGGTCAATGCATAGTCACTTTTGCCAAAGGCTACCATTAGAGCTTTGTGGGCGATTATATTAATAAGTCTTGGAATGCCATTCGAACCACGGGAAATAAGATCAACCGCTTTATGAGTAAACAGGTTCGAGCCATTGTATCCGGCCTTGATGAGGCGATGATCTAGGTAGGCTTCAACGTCATCTCTATCTAGGCTGGCTAGCTCATAGGATACGGGGCTCAATTCATGTAAGGCCAGCCGTTTTAACAGCTCATCTAATTCTGGTTGGCCAAAGAGAATTATCTGCAGTGGCATGGGGTGGCCCGCGCCTTTTTCGATTGCAGTTAATAAGTGAATTGCTTCTAGAGATTCTTCTGTCATCGCTTGAGCTTCATCTATGAGCAATACCGTAGTCCACCCCAGTACCGATAGGCGGATCAGTTCTTCACTGACAACCTTTAAAAGCGCATAGTAGCTCACACAGGGGTCGAAGCTGAGTTTTAATTCTTCAGCGATTGCGTACATAATGCTGACCTCGTCTAATACCGGATTGGGAATAAGCGCTGTCACGTATCTGTTTTCAAGAGCGTCGAGTGCGTTCAATACTTTTCGGCACAGAATGGTCTTGCCGATTCCTACCTCTCCAGTGATTTTCGTGAAGCAGCTTTCATCCTGAAGCGCCTCAACGATGAAATCAAAAGCGCGTTGGTGGCTCGGCAACTTTAAGAAGTATTGCGTATCCGGAGTTAGCGAAAATGGATATTGGGCTAGGCCAAAATGTTGTATATACATAGTGATCGCAGAATTTGAGTCTGGTTTATTCGTCTAAAGAGTGAATTGGTATCCAGCTAAAAAATTTTAAGAAGCAGCCAATAGAGCGTGACTAAATTCCTACAAATTGTTCTCCGAGCATGGATAACCAGTCTGCATTGTTAAGGGCATGCTGAAGACTATCCTCAACGGCGAACGGGTGGTATTAACTAATCGCTGCTTTTTTCAAAATTGACTTGGTTTTCTCTAATTCAGATTCTAGAGACTTCCGCGTTACGGGCTCGATCGCTGGGTTGGATAGAACGAAGTAAGCAGTTCTTACAACTTCCCGCCAGCGCGGAATTTTCGGCAGCTGTTCAATTCTAAGGTAGCGATCGAAGGTTCGCGTCCTCAATCTTCCATCGTCAATACTTACAGCCCAAATATTACTTTCTTCTGAGAGTTCAATTTTTGTTTTCTGGGTCGTCACTTCCCAAGTATGTAGGGCTGAGCGCATGAGAGTGACCAACTGCTGACGATATTCTCCTTCGCTGGAAACGTTAGGAAGTTTTTCATCGATAAAGTTAATCAGCTCTTCGATGCCCGTTAACTTGTCTAGCAAAGCCGGGTGTCCGCTTATCTCCGAGGGTGTGAGTACACTCAAGCGAGTACCGATGCGGCGTATATTCTGCTGCGCCTGTCCTAGAAAACTGAGCAATTCAACGGTGTCGGTTACAATTTTGCTGCTCGCAAGTGACTGCAAGGGCTCGATGTCTTCTAGAAAAAGTATGCCGGTACCCTCATCGTTGCCAAACAAATTTAGTTTGCTATTGAATTGAACTGGCTTGGCAGAAGACTTGTCTGAGCTAGTGTAGGGGTAGTTCACGTCTATATTAATGCTTAAACTAGTGGCATGATTCTGCAAAGTCTGTTGCTGAGCGTCATCACCTTCGCCTGCTTCCCAGCTTTGAAGTGCAGACAGTATTTCATTGTTCGTTGGTGACTCAGAAAATAGTGAGTGTATGTTACTGCCTAGAACGGCGTCACGATCAGTGCCAAGCAACTCAGCTGCTCGCTGATTGAGACTGAATATTTTTCCTGGTAATTCGAAAGCAATAAAGCCGGCGTTGATTGATTCCAATACCTGTTGCAGTCTAAAACGTGAGCTGCGCAATTCGGAGTCGGCCTTCGCATAGGACTCAATTTGCGAGCGCATGCGCAGGTTGTCTTCGCTGACTCGATGCAGCAAACTGAGCCGTAGTTGGTTTTCTACTCTGGAGCGCAGTTCTTCATTGTGAAATGGCTTTGCTAGGTAGTCGTTGGCGCCTGTCTTGAAGCCTTGAGTGAGGTCTTCTAGATGGTTCTTCGCGGTAACTAAAATTATCGGCAATTCGATCTGACTATATTGCCGTCTTAATTTCTGACAGACCTCATACCCATTCAGGC
>CALKDE010000018.1 GCA_938082955.1 uncultured Pseudomonadales bacterium | reverse complement strand
GCTATCTGGCTGGACCAGAGGCTGCCTTTGGCGCCATTGTCGAAGCGCAGAAGAATGTTCGCGTTGTCATCCAATTTACGCTGGCCTACGAATGAGCTCAAATCTGCAAGCAGTTCAGTTGCCTTCAAGCCACTGATGAATTCCGCAAGATGAAATGCATGAGTTCCGATGTCGCCTATACAGCCTCCCGCCCCAGCTTTCTCTGGATCGGTTCGCCAGGCCGCCTGTTTCTGATCGTCGTCTTCGATGTTAGTAGCCAGCCAGTCTTGCGGATACTCAACCTGGACAATGCGAATATCGCCAAGCCTGCCTTGCGCCACTAGCTGCCTAGCTAATCTAACCATAGGATAGGCGCTATAATTATAGGTAACGGCGAACAATAGACCGCTTTTGTTAGCCAGCTCGGCTAATTCTTCGGCTTGAGCGAGGGTAGCAGTAAGAGGCTTATCGCAGATGACGTGGATTCCCGCGCGCAACATCGCGCTAGCGGCGCAGTAGTGCAGGTGATTAGGGGTGACGATGGTGGCGACTTCTATGCCGTCTTCTCGATCGGCCTCCATCACAGCCATGTCTTCGAAACTTTCGTAACTTCGATCGGCGTCTATGCCTATATCTACCGCCGATGCTGCCGCTCTTTGGGGGTCGCTGCTGAGTGCGCCTGCTAGCAATTCGTATCTATCATCCAGCCTTGCGGCTATGCGATGTACCTCGCCAATGAAGGCGCCCTGCCCACCACCGACCATACCGAGTCTAAGCTTAGGCTGAGCTGAAGTGTTGTCCGTCATGTTGTAATCCGTATCAAGGGCTAGTCGATTCCTAGAATTCTTTTATTGGCCGCGTCATCGCTGCCGCCATCTGCGAAGTCATCGAAGGCCTTGTCGGTAACATGAATGATGTGGTCACGAATGAACTCGGCACCCTCTCTAGCTCCGTCTTCGGGATGCTTGAGGCAGCACTCCCACTCCAAGACAGCCCAGCCTTCGAAACCAAAAGCTGCTAGTTTCGAGAACATAGCCTTGAAATCTACCTGACCGTCACCGAGAGAGCGGAATCTACCTGCGCGATCTACCCAACTCTGATATCCACCATAGACTCCTTGCTTGGCAGTCGCGTTGAATTCAGCGTCCTTAATATGGACCATCTTGATCCGATCCTGATAAGCATCCATAAACCCCAAATAATCCAGCTGCTGCAGAACCATGTGGCTCGGATCGAAGAGAATATTACAGCGCGGGTGGTTATTCACTCTGTTGAGAAACATCTCGAAGGTAATGCCATCGTGAAGATCTTCGCCGGGATGAATCTCGTAACACACGTTCACACCGGCATCGTCGAATGCATTAAGTATCGGCAGCCAGCGTTTGGCGAGTTCATCGAATGCTGTCTCGATCAGGCCAGCGGGTCGCTGTGGCCAGGGATAGAAGTAAGGCCAGGCGAGCGCACCGGGAAAGGTCGCATGATCGCTGAGACCGAGATTCTTGGAAGCCTTCGCCGCCAGCAGCATTTGCTCAACCGCCCATTGCTGTCGCGCCTTTGGATTGCCTCTGACATGCTCGGCAGCAAAGCCATCGAACATTTCGTCGTAGGCTGGATGCACTGCTACCAACTGTCCTTGAAGGTGGGTGGATAGCTCTGTTATCTCAACGTTGTGCGCGGCGAGAGTTCCCTTCACCTCGTCACAATAATCTACACTTTGGGCCGCTGTCGCCAAGTCGAATAGGCGCTCGTCCCAGCTGGGGATCTGCACGCCCTTGAATCCGCACTCGGCTACCCAAGAAGCAATCGCATCTAGCGAGTTGAAAGGTGATTCATCGTCGGCGAACTGTGCCAGAAAAACGGCCGGGCCTTTTATCGTTTTCATAGGTTGCTTTCACTATCTTTTCACTAATATTGCAAAATTAATTCTTTGTCCCATAGAACGTATATAGGACGTCTAGCTCTAGAACGGCGAATCGGGAAAATAATAGTCGGCGGCGTTCTCTTGATTGATAAGAGGAGAACCAAGAATGTATTCACCGCTGACTGGAATTTGCGAAGTGAACTTCAATACTGTTAGCTCCATTGCTGTCTCGATCATGGCTGGTGGATACAGCACATCGACAGGAGTTAGTTCATCGCCGTCCATGACACGCTTCACCATGTCTTTCATGCCGCCGCCGCCAACGATAAAGAGATCGTCTTGACGCCTAGCCTGACGTACCGCCTGAATCACGCCGATAGCGATGTCGTCATCCTGTGCCCAAACCGCATCGATTTTCGGGAAGCGTGCAAGAAAATCCTGCATTACGCTGAAGCCATCGTCTCGGTTCCAGTTTGCGAATTTGTGGTCCAGTACATTGATGTTACTTCCTTCTAGCTCCGCCATGAATCCGTCGAAGCGCTGGGTGTCAATTACCGTAGGAATTCCGCGTAGCACGACGATATCGCCAGTGTTGTCTAGTGCTCCCTTTATATACTCTGCAGACACACGCCCCATTTCCGCGTTGTTGCCTGCCACATAGACATCGGCGATACCCTCTTCGCTCAAGCCTCTATCGACAACAGTGACAAAGACACCGCGACGCTTAACGTTGCGAACAGGGCCGGTGAGAGGTGCCGATTCGAAAGGCAGAATTACTAAGGCATCGATATTGTGGATCGCCACCAAGTCTTCCAGATCGTTTGCCTGCTCAGAAGAGCTATTTGCAGTTACAAGGACAATCTTCAGGTCGGGGTTTTCAGCTTCTAGGCGTGCCTTGGATTGCTCTGCATGAAAATTCAGTCCCCCGGCCCAACCATGAGTCGCCGAAGGTATTGATACGCCGATTGTGACGGTTTGAGCAAATGAGCCCGAGGCAATACTCAGTAGAATGGTTACGAGAAAAACGCGGGTTTTTGATGAGAAAATGGATGACAACTTGGGTGACATAGATGGTTCCTTCTAATTCTTTGTAGAATGCGGGCGTGGGTTTCTAGCCAAAGCGCGGTGATCAGTATAGCGAATCATAGAATTTCTGCTACTCGGTTGAAACGCAAAATATTAGCAAGAAAAAAAGTTGCGCTTTTATGCCTCTATTTCTACTCGACGCGCACCCGGCCCCTCCATTTGGTGATACCCTTAGCGCCGCTTCAGAAATGACTAGCCCTGTTATTCTAGAGTCGCCCCCGACGAACCTATTGGCGAGTGCTGATTCCAGAATGCCGTTGCTCCTTGACACCAAGCTCTGAGAATAATCTTCTATGAAAGATCTCACCCAAGGTTCAGCAACCAAGACAATTCTAGCTATGGCTATTCCGGTAGC
>CALKDE010000017.1 GCA_938082955.1 uncultured Pseudomonadales bacterium | reverse complement strand
CTGGGTAGCTGGCGCTAAAACAAGGCGAGAGCCGTCCAGTGTAGCAATTCGGATTATTCAAACGAATGCGGCAGGAGATGATTCAACGATTATCGACCCGGAGACGAACCAAGTGGTTGGTCATATATCTGATATAGAAATTCCCCACGGGGTGGTCGGTGCACCCGATGGCTCGCAGATCTATATCACCAATGAAGTTATGCACTCTCTGGATATAGTTGATGCTAGAACTCTGCGGGTTAAAAGACGCATTCCGCTTAGCGGCAGGCCGAACAATTTGGGTGTAACCGGCGACGGCAGCAAAGTCTACGTGGCTATCATGGAGATGCCGGGTTCAGTGGATATTATCGATGTGGCCAGCATGACAAACGTGAAGACGCTGCCAGTGAATGGTGCTATTCACAACGTCTATGTTACGCCAGATAGCCGTTACGCCGTAGCTGGCTCGATTCAAACTCGTACCATCAACGTCATCGATACCAGCACGGATGAATTGGTTTGGGAGCTAGAGATGAGCTCTGGAATTCGGCCTATGACATTCGACACGAATGCTGATGGTTCAACCAAGAATATATTTGTGCAGCTTTCTGGTTTTCACGGCTTCGCGGTCGTCGATTTCGCGACTAGGAAGGAGGTTGCGCGTGTAGAGCATCCCGCGGTGCCTGGTGAGGAGGCTCATCTGGATGGTTTGCAGGGTGCGCCTGCACATGGCTTGGCGGTATCCCCAGACGGTACGATGCTCTGGTCGACAAGTAAGGTTTATAGTCACGTCTATATTCATTCCCTTCCTGACCTGGAAGAGATCGGGCGCGTTTTCGTAGGTCAGCACCCAGAGTGGATTACATTCACGCCCGATGGCAAGCGTGCGTATATCGGTGCTGCAGGTGACAATGTTACCTACGCCGTGGATGCTATTAAAATGGAAGCCATCGCAGAGATCCCCGTGGGGCAGGTGCCTAAGCGTATCGCTATGGTCCGCATGGCGGTGGATTAAGCTATCTACAGAAGTAGCTAGGGAAGGACGAGTGTGATTGCGATGTCGTAGTTGCCAGATTCACTTGGATCGTAACTAGTTACACCTAGCCAATAAGTGCCTGGCTCAAGCGTGGCCTCGATTCGCGAATTCGTGCCACTGCCGTTATCGTCATTCTCCAGCACCAAGGATCCAACCTCATTATTAACAATATCTACTAGCAATAAATTGGTATCGAATGTCGAGGAACTGAGATCGATTTTCACGGTAGACGCTGTTGCAACTTCAATTTGCACAAGATCCAAAAACCTATTATTAAATTTGAAGTCAGTCGAGCTGAGGCTGCCGTCTATATTCGAATTGGGATTTATCAGCACATCGACACCGTATATCGACGTGAACGTTTCGAAGGATGAGGAAGGGTTCCTGGTGCTCGAGATGATTGATAGGTCGTAACTGCCCTGAGCGCTATTGTCATCACTTGTTACACCGAGCCAGTAAGTGCCAGCTTGAATATTGCGATTGATTCGCGCGCCGTTGCCCGAGCCAGAGTTGTCATCGACGAAGCTGGAGCTAGGTATCGAGGCCTGCGTAGCGGAGACCCGGACCAGATAGAGGAAAGGATCGAATGTTTGGGAGTTTAATTGAATATCTATACTGGAATCGTTTTCGAATGTGTACTGGTACAGATCCAGTGATGTGCCATCTAGCTGATTGTCCTTGCTGCTCAACGTGCCGCTGAGTGTGCTGCTGTTGTTGGGTCCTGAGATAGCTGCATTGTCCGGAGCGACGAGTGTAACGCCGTAGATGTTCGCAACAGTAGCCTCCGGCACGACCCCTTCTCCGCCATAGATAGAAGAAATGCCTGCGATATCATCGCTTTGCAATGAGTCTGTGTCTGACATGAATGCGCGCATGATCGCGGTATTGGCGCTGGAGTGGTTGAGCCCCAATGCATGACCTAGCTCATGTAGAGCTACGCGTTCAAATTCGCTGGATCCGTCGAAGCGTAACGATCCGCTATAGATATCCCAAACCTCACCGACATTGAAGACGATATCGGCATCGGTGATGGTGAAGCCGCCGGTACATTCCGCGTTCAGGCACTGGCCTGCAGTAAGTGTAACTGCCAATGTGCTTTCGCTGAATTCGCTGCCACAAACAGACGCGCTAAAATCGACACCGGTCGAGCCATCGCCGAATAGTCCTGGCCCGCGCTCGATGCAGGGGTCGAGGTATTCATCAACTGCCACAAATTCAAAGGAACTGACATTGCTCCAAGCAGCCATTGATCGCTTGAAGGCATCGTTCCAGGTTCCACCAGTGGGGGAGCTTCCACTAATACCGATATGAAGGATGGCTTGCTCGGTTTCCCAGAAGTTATCTGAAACCTCGTATGCGTGACTAGAATTGATACTAAGAAGAGTGATTAGCAGTAGCGCAGCGATTCTCAAAACTGGCCCCTTAGTTTATTAATAGATCAGCAATACGTGACTTGAAATCCTCAACGGTTAGAGCGCGCTCGATCATGATCGGGCTCGTTTCAGTCATGACGCCGGCAGCGATATCAGTATTGCCTTCTACTACTGATTGTGGCTTTTTGATGCTCCTTGGTATGGCCGATACTGCCTCAACCTCAATCACTGGCTGATTGCCAGCGGTGCTGATCCTGCGTGTGCCATTGTCATCATGGATAATGAAATGACCCTGCGACCAACCGATGAGAGGGTTGATTAAATCTCGAGACATCGACTCGACGAAGTAGACTCCCTGTTCAGCCATTTCTGGAATACGCATGCCGCTGACTTGTACGATCTTGCCATTGAAGACGCCACCCATGAATTTGAGTTCTATCGAATCACCGGAGTAGTCTCCCTTGATGATGTCGTTGATTTGGAAAGTGACATAGGTGCTGATGATGCCGCTGTTGCTATCCTGACGAGTCTCGCTATTTATTACTGCGCCTTCGAAAACG
>CALKDE010000016.1 GCA_938082955.1 uncultured Pseudomonadales bacterium | reverse complement strand
ATTTTTACTCTGACCCCATTTTTTGTTTAAATACTCTCGCTTAACTACAAAAGTGTGCTTTGTCGCTCCCCAGTTCGAGTCCACAAGTCCAGCCCCCTAGCGCTTTGGAGAGATCAATGAGCAAAATATTTACGTGTCTGGTTTTAAGTCTAGTAGTTGCTGCAGTGTTTAACGCCAGCGCGGCGCAGGAATGGGAAGGCGAGGACTATGCTTTATCTATGGCAGGCGCGCTGATCAATGATCACTGTGGGCGAGTTTGGCAGGGTGGGGAATACGTAAGTATTCATGCCTGCAATTATCTACTGGCTAACCGTTTCACCGTTGTTGTTTCCGCTCAACAATTTGAAGAGTGCACGGTGCTAGCACAAGGAGATATCGTTATGATTGCCGACTGCATGGTTGCACGTTTTAACACCTGGCTTACGCAGCAACCGCAGTAAAAATCGAGAAGAGAAAATATTCCGCGATGCTAATTCTGGTTTATCCAAGGCCCAGCTAGGTCGCGCCCCAAGCAGCAAGTCTAAACCACCGAACAGTTACCTGATACCGTTGAGCTTCTCTCAATTGCAGACTCACTGAGGGTGATGTATAAACGATCCATCAGAATTTAAGGAGTACACAATTATGAAAAAAGAGACCCTAGCCATACATGCGGGCTATCAGACAGACCCCACTACCAAGTCCGTAGCTGTTCCTATCTATCAGACTGTCGCTTACGAATTCGACAACGCACAGCACGGTGCCGATCTATTCGACTTGGCAGTGCCCGGCAACATCTATACTCGCATCATGAACCCTACTAACGATGTGTTGGAGCAGCGAATGGCTGCTATGGAAGGGGGTGTTGCGGGATTGGCTGTGGCCTCTGGTATGGCGGCTATCAACTACTCGATTTTGACTATCGCCAAAGCGGGTGACAATATTATTTCGACACCGCAGCTATATGGCGGCACCTACACTCTATTTGCACATATGTTGCCAAGCCAAGGTATCGAGGTGCGCTTTGCGGAGGATGATTCTGCCGAGGCGATTGAAAAGCTAATCGACGACAAGACGAAGGCAGTTTATTGCGAGACTATCGGTAATCCTGCTGGCAATATCATCGATCTAGAAGCGGTCTGCACCGCTGCTCACAAGCACGGTGTCGCAGTGATCGTCGATAATACGGTGGCTTCACCGGTCATCTGCAACCCTATCGATTTTGGTGCTGACATCGTCGTGCATTCCCTGACTAAATATATTGGTGGCCACGGCACATCGATCGGTGGTGTGATTGTGGACTCGGGAAAATTTCCCTGGGCCGAGCATAAAGAGCGTTATCCACAGTTGAATGAACCAGAACCTTCCTATCACGGAGTTGTCTATACTGAGGCTCTGGGGGAGGCGGCATACATAGGGCGAGCAAGAACTGTTCCGCTGCGTAATACTGGCGCGGCCTTGTCGCCTATGAATGCCTTCTTAATCATGCAGGGTTTGGAAACACTAAGTCTGCGAATGGAGCGGCACTGTGCTAACGCGATGGAGGTTGCTACATTTCTTCAGGGACATGACAAGGTGGAATGGGTTAATTTTGGCGGTCTGGAGAGTGACCCTAATTATGCTTTGGCGCAAAAATATTGCGGTGGTATTCCGGCATCTTTGCTCACTTTCGGTATCAAAGGTGGTTTCGACGCAGGCGTTCGCTTCTACGACGCACTGGCTATGATTAAGCGTTTGGTAAATATTGGTGATACTAAGAGTCTTGCTTGCCATCCCGCTTCGACTACGCACAGGCAGCTAAATGAGGAAGAGCAATTGGCGGCGGGAGTGACTCCAGAAACTATGCGGATCTGTGTTGGTATTGAGCATATCCATGATATTATCGCCGATATTGAGCAAGCTCTAGCAGCGGCATAATAGAATTATTTGATACAAAGGAGTAAATATGAAACATATTCTGGCGGTTTTAATTTTGGCTGTGGTGCTTGTTGGTTGCGAAAGCTTGTATGATACAGAGGACATCCCAAGAATTAGGTCACAGAGGCAGGTCGATGCTTACAATGCAACGGTGAGCTCAGAAGGCGAGAAATTGGTCTGCTCGAGAGAGCGACCATTGGGCAGCAATATTTCCCAGTTCATTTGCATGACTCAAAATCAGCAAGACAGAATAGCAGTGCAGTCTCAGCAGGCCATTCAAGATATTGGTCTAAACGGTAACTGAACACCGCGAGATGAGTCACTCGCCTCACCTTTCCCATTTCACAATTGTATTGACGACTTGAATATGTGCGGAAGAGCCAAAAATAAGGCCCAGCTATAGCTGGGCCTTATTTTTTGTGCGCTAGTTGCTCGATGGTTAACAAGCTAGGGAAAGACTACTAAGAATGAAAATTAGGGACATTCCTAGATGAATAAACTCAATTTTTCGGACAGGTTATATTCTAAGCAAAGTCATACCGCATACCGCATTGGTAGACTCGTCTGCTGCAGTAGAGCCTTTTGCAGGCTGCATCTCTTCTTCGAATGAACTGTGTAACAAGTAGATCAGCCTTCTTTCAATCGGCTTTCTTGCAGGGCTTGCCGACCTTGATTAGACATTTTTCCGGAAGATGCCAAAAGGGATTTCGATTCTCTGTTTTTTTGGAACGGTGTCTTCTCTCTGAGTCTTTTGATAGTCTTTCGGAAGTAAAGTATAGGGAAGCACGTTAATCACTCTAAATTTGCTCCCTTATATTTGACTAGATCAGCTGCCTTGGCTAGTCCCTTTTGCCTTTGTGTAAAGCTGCTATTGCATAAAGAATAGTCTTATGAATAGCTCTGCCCTTTTTTAAAAAGCGTGAATAACTTAGCGTTAAACTGGTTGATCAAATGTTCGCGCGAACCTTAAATACAAACTGAGCGCCGGTATTCGAGCAAGGTTTCTCCGTTTCGCTCAAGTTGCCGTCACGTAGGTAGCCGTTGTAGCGTTTGCGTTCTAGACATCTTATTTCGTCTTCGGCGTTATTGATTTCAATGCGGTAGGTGAAGTTTCCATAGCCAGCTTTTTCAGCGAATAGTTTCAGTTCCGGGCGCAGCTTCCCGCCGCCGAAGAAGACAACGTTGTCGATATCGTAGCGGACACGATTACCGCCGGTCCCGCCGGTCCCGCCGACATCGCCAAAGCCGTCTTGGTAGTTGATGCCAAAGCTCAAATTCTGTGAAGGCACGTCTTGTCGGTAACCTAGGCGAAAGCCGCCGCGGTCGAACGGAATGATTGTTCTTTTTTTGCCGATGAGCGGGTCAAAGATATAGGCATCTTCGAAGTTAAAAGCGGCTGTAACTACTGCCTGCGGCAGGTCGAGAAAACCAAGTCGTATGCTCGCGTTGAGATACAGGCCGAATACTTTGCCATCGCCGACATTGCCGTTGGCACTGATCGGCTTAGAGGGGTCGGTCGTTACATCTACTTTGCCGATCGAATCTGACACGTCATAGTAGAAGAATCTAGTATTTAAGACGCCGCCATCATTCGGCAAGCGGTAGTCGAGATTGATGTTGTAGCGCCAGGTTTGCTCCTGTTCTAACTCAGGGTTGCCTGCAATCGTGTCCTGGTCGTCGTCCTGCTGATTTACACCGGCTGAGAAATCTCTGAAGCTGAGCTGGGAAACATCTTTCTCTGCTGAGGCTCGCAGTTGGAAACTGCTGCTGATGTCGAAGCGTAGATCCAACTTTGGCTTAACAAAATCGAAGTCTCTCTTCTTTTTGATGTCGCCGCTCTGCTGTATTTCGGAAGTTTCATAGAACAGAGAGCTCTCAAGTGAGGTTCGCGAATTAATCTGCCAATTGTGTATGGCGAACCCTTCGAATCGGACCTCTTCGACTGTGGAGAACGCATTGGGTACCGGTATGGGCCTGAGGCCGCCAAAGTCTGCTGAAGGCTCACCGGGTAAGTTTAAGCCGAGTCGTAGCGCTGAATTTTGAATGGTCTGCGCACCTTCGATGCCTAGCTCTAGGGATTGCTCTGCCGCTACCGGCCAGGTGTAGGATGTGCGTGCAATGCGTTCCTGGTACTTACTGGAGGTGTCGAGGAAAAGGTCTTTCGTCTCGGCGCCGCCCAGTACTGCAGAGACGAAGCTCTCACGGGTCGTGGCTCGATCCTCTTCATTCACAATGAACAGAAATTTGTATTTTCCGCCGTTGCCGAAATTGTGTTCGTAGTCGCCGCCAAGTTCCCAATTATTTTGGGTGGAAGGGAGTTCTTCCCGTTCGTAGGTGACTGCGGCATTGGCAGTTTGGTAGTTAGTTATGGTGCGGCTTAGGCTTGCCGGCGGATCGCTCTCGCTGTAGAGGAAGTTAAAGGCAATTCGGTCTGTGGGAGAGGGTTGATAGACTACGTTTGAGTTTAATCTGTAGGTCGTCTGTTCCCGTGTGCGCTCGAAGTCGCGTGTATCATTTAATGAGTTGTCCGCAAGAAAGCTCACTTCTCTGGACTCTTGGTATTCATAGCCACTGGTGACATCAGCGCTGATTAGATAGTTCAGCGAACCAGATTGCGCGCTATAAGAGAAAGCCCCATTGGGC
>CALKDE010000015.1 GCA_938082955.1 uncultured Pseudomonadales bacterium | reverse complement strand
TCCATTGGCTATGTACCAGTCAACCATACCAAATTCAGGTGGCGCACTTGATTGACAGCCAAATAGCAGAAAGACAATTGAAAATAAAATCAGGGGTTTTATTTTTGAGAATACAAAATAAGCGAGCATAGTGAATAGGAACCCTTTAATAGAGACTAGTCAAAATCTTCCTGACTGGAAAACTGTGCGTAGGCCACCGAATTGAGCTCTTGCGCACGATTACCAAAAACCACCTTGTGCAAATTATCAGCGATGGAATTCTGAAAGTTATCCATGTGCATATAAGCTACAGCACCACCATCGGTGGGATCCAACGCCAATGTCTTTAAATCGCGACGGTGATCTTCGGTAATAATAATCACTGGGGTAGCGCTGCGAAACGGACTGCGTTTCTCTTCGCTGCGTAGTTGAAAGATAAATTGATCCCTAGGCTTCTTGTAAGGGTTCCAGCCAGTTACCACACAGGAAATTTTATTTGTAACCAGACCAAAAAAGCGATTGTATTGGTGAATCGCCTCTCTGGCATTGGTTTCATTGTACGTATTGATCGTAGTGTACAGCCCCGTATGCCCAATTAGCGCTGCTGCCTCATCGACTAAGGTATTGTTTAGATCGTACAAGAGAATGACAGGTTTGAGGCTCATGGTAGTAGAATTCTTAACCCGTGTTTTAATTACTTTAAGTAGTGCCTATTCAGTAGCGCTCATTCAGACCGGAACACCACATTCGCAGAGATATCGTCGCGAGTAGTTTGTGTCTCGTTTGCACCTACCGAAGTATCCTCGTAGCCAAAGCTTATACCGAATAGAATCTTTGTACCATCTGCGATTTCGAAGGCCTCCCGTACCATATCAGGATAGTTGCGCATTGTGCCCATAGGACAGCTATGTAGCCCAAACGCCACCATACTTAACATGAGGGACTGTGCGAACATCCCTACATCGATTGCAACAGTCGGTCCAAAATCTGCGTGCATCCCAAGAAATGCGATGTGCGGTGCATCGAAGAACTCGAAATTGCGCAGCACCGCTCGCATCCGTCCTTCCTTATCGCCCCTGCCTATGCCCATCTTGGAATAAAGCGCGACGGCGCATTCAACTTGTCGGGTACGGTATTCGTCAGAAAAATCGCCGCGGTAAGGATAGTCGGGGTTCGGGGTAACTCCCCCGGATGTCGCTTCAACCATCTGCCTTCTCAGGCGGTCTTTTAATGCACCCGAAGCAACAAAGACCTTCCATGGCTGCACATTACAGTTAGATGGCGATTGCTGCGCAATCTCGAAGATTCGATTCATCACATCCTGCGGAACTTCTTTGTCCAGATAGCCCCGCACCGAATGGCGGGCATAGATCGAATCGATCAGCCCCATATCTGGGTCGGCCACAACGGACTTAACTGCTTCCTGCTCATTTTTCATACGTCAATACCACTTTCAATATTCGAGATAGTTCTTCGCTCATCATGCCTTGAGCGTTCGGGCCAAACTAACTAGCTCAGTATGCGACCGCCATCAACGTCGATAGTAGTACCTGTCACGAAACCGTTTTGCATAACGAACAGAATACCCTGCGCAACTTCTTCGGATGTTCCCGCACGCTTGATCAGGTGGGTTGCCGTCATTGCTGCTAGCTTGCTTTGCTTCTCATCACCCATCCAATCAAACATCGCGGTATCTACAGTACCCGGTGAAACCACATTGACACGCACTGGCGCCATCTCTACAGCCAGGCAGCGCACTAAATTCTCAACCGACGCACCAACACAACTTAACGGCGACTGGGCAGGCCTAATTTTACGAGCCGGCGAACCACTAACAAGTGTTATAGCGCCATCTTCGGCAAGATACGCAGCTCCCACTCTAACAACCTTTGCATAACCCCAAAGCTTATCGTAGGCAGCCTTGAACTGATCTTCAGTTTGCTCGAGGAAAGGCTTGAGCGTGCGTTCTCCGCCCACAGCCGCTGAAACCAGATGATCAACTGTGCCAACTTCTTTGAATATGGCCTCGAGGCTGGCGGCATCGTGTGTATCAGCCTGCCGCACTTCGAAGCTGCCATTGGCGACTTGCTTGGCTGACTCGATATGCCCTTCCGAGCGTCCTGCCGCCCAAACTTTCGCGCCTGCATCGGCAGCTGCCTGCGCTGCTGCAAGTCCAATACCTGCCGTACCACCGATAATTACTACATTCTTGCCGGTTAAATTGATAGTCATTTCTTTTTCTCTCCAGTGCTTGTGCTATTTATTCTTTACATTATTTAGTTCTGAATGATCGTAGACTGCGCTTAAAAGACACGCCCTGGATTAAGTATCCCTTGCGGATCCATTGTGTGCTTTAGCGCCTTCATGAGTGCTATCTCGGGCTCGCTCTTGCTGTAAGGCAGAAACTGTTTCTTCATTATGCCGATACCATGCTCAGCTGAAACTGCGCCATGTAATTCTTGTATTAGGCCATAAATGATCTCGTCAATCTGTAGGTGAAGACTAAGTGTATCTTCTCCTACATGAATAACGATATGTAAATTGCCATCGCCAATGTGCCCGAACAGACCTAGTATCGCATCGGGCCATTCAGAGCG
>CALKDE010000014.1 GCA_938082955.1 uncultured Pseudomonadales bacterium | reverse complement strand
ATATCTCGTGCTAGTTCTTCAGGAACCCCATCTGCGACCAAGCCCTCGAACTTCTCAACGAACATCTCTTGAAAGTCCGGCGGCAGCTTCTGCGGGAACATCTTGCGAATTGCCTTAATCTCTCTAGCGAACGTACTTTGCGCCTCAGCGAAACCCATCACATTCTCTTGATGGCGCAGCAGCCAGCGTGTCGAGCGCCGTAGCAGACGCGTCAAACGCGTCATCATTACTGCCTGCGTATCCGCCGCTACCTTATAGTCCAACGCCTCTATCTGCAGCCAGTACTTCTCAATATCGAAAATATCCTTGGCCATCACGGCGGCTTTCACCACATCGCTTACCGAGGCGCCTGTGGATTCGACCATGCGATAGATAAAGCTTGGCCCTACAAGGTTCACAACAAAATTAGCAAGCTGCGTAGCAACCAGCTCTCTTCGCAGCGGATGCTTTGATATTTCTGTCCGATACCTCTTCGCTAAACTTGCTGGGAACGCATCATGAAGGTACTTCTGTAAGTAGCCATCATCGATGTAATCGGCATTAATGAGTACCTGCTTCAGATACATTTTCATATAGGAGGTTACAGTCGAAATTTCCGGACGCGTCAGATACTGCTGTTTCACCGCTCGCTCTTCTAACTGCTCTACGCTGGGAAGAAATTCCAAATCTCGGATGAGACCCGCCCACTCCTCAAGGTAGGACATAAGACCGGCGTATTCCTTGTTGCGAAACTCCATTTCGTAGTTGGCCAGAGCAATCGTCTGCACCTGTCGATAATTGTTCGCCAGCACAAGTTCGGATACATCCTCAGTCATGCTGTGTAGCAAACTGCTGCGGTTCTTTTCACTAAGTTGCTTCTTCTTGCGCAGCGTGTTCAATAGAATTTTTATGTTGACCTCATGGTCAGAGCAATCCACCCCAGCAGAATTGTCGATGAAGTCGGTGAGTGATACGCCGCCATTCATCGCATATTCAATTCGCGCAAGCTGCGTAAAGCCAAGATTGCCACCTTCACCGATCACTCTGCAACGAAGTTGCTTGCCATTTATACGCAGCGAATCATTCGCTTTGTCCCCCACCTCTTGGTGGTTCTCGGATGTCGCTTTTACATAGGTGCCTATGCCACCATTCCAAAGTAGGTCAACAGGGCTAACTAGCAGTGCGGATATAAGTTCGTCAGGAGTCAACGAGTCCGCTTGAATATCAAAACAATTTTTCATCTGCGCGGTAATCGCTATAGATTTGGACTGCCGAGAAAAAACTCCCCCACCTTTCGAAATCAAAGCTACATTGTAGTCTTCCCATGACGAGCCCTGTTTCTTGAACAGGCGGGACCGCTCAGTAAAACTTCGCCCAGAGTTCGGCTGGGGATCGATGAAAACGTGCAAGTGGTTGAAGGCGCCCTGCAAGCAGATGTGTTTGGATAACAACATGCCGTTACCAAATACATCACCGGACATATCGCCTATGCCTACCACGGTGAAGTCTTCTTTTTGAATATCTTTGCCTAACTCACGAAAATGACGTTGCACCGACACCCAGGCCCCCTTCGCTGTGATGCCCATCTGCTTGTGATCGTAGCCGTTACTCCCGCCAGAGGCGAAGCCATCGCCTAGCCAGAAGCCATACTCAGCACTAAGTCCATTGGCAATATCGGAGAACGTAGCGGTGCCCTTGTCGGCTGCCACAACCAGATACGGATCGTCGCCGTCGCGCTTGACTACAGAAATCGGCGAAGAAATAGTTGCGCCAATTCGATTATCGGTGATGTCTAACAGGCCGCGAATAAATATTTTATAACAGGCAATGCCTAATTCCCTGAACTCATTCCTATCTAAACTGGATGTGTCTTGTTTGATGACGAAGCCGCCCTTTGCCCCAACGGGAACGATGACTGAATTCTTAACCTGCTGCGCCTTAACCAGGCCCAGTATCTCGGTACGGTAATCTTCACGGCGATCTGACCAACGCAGCCCACCCCGTGCAACCTTGCCGCCCCGCAAGTGAACACCTTCGACCTGCCTGGAGAAAATGAAAATCTCGTAGCGCGGCGCTGGCCTAGGCATGCCGTTAATCTGAGTTGAGTCGAATTTGAAAGAAAAATAACTCTTAAGCAGAGCGCCATCTGCCTGCGGCTGAAAGTAGTTGGTGCGCAAAGTCGCATCGAACAGATTCAAGTAGGCTCTGAGCACACTGTCCTCGGACAAGACAGTAACCGCATCAATTGCAGCAATCAGCTTTCCCCTAGCCGCTTTCGCTTTCCTTCGCTCGCTGTGGCTAAGGGCGGGATCAAACATTTTAGCAAAATACACAATAAGCAGGCGGCAGATTGCTCTATTATTCGACAAGGTCTCAGCAATATGCGCCACGCTATAACCAAACTGAATCTGTTTTAAATAAGACGCATACGCACGCAGTAAGGCCGCATCACGCCATTTTATTTCCGCCGTGGTAACTAACTCATTAAAGCTATCGTCATCGATCTCACCATTGAAAATAGCGAGAAACGCATCCTCAAAAACCTGCTTCGCGCTTGGCGTGAACTGCCCCAACTTCTTAGCACGGTATACGGAGAAGTCATGCAGCCAAACTCGATCATCACAGTTCAGCTGCAATTTGAAAGTCTTCTCGCTAATAATATTGAGTCCCAAATTTTCTAGGATAGGATCGACATTAGACAGGTGCAGCTGCTCGTCATAACTGAATATCTTAAAACTAAATTCAGCCTGTCCCTGGGAATGGCAGGTCGATAGATTCACCACCAGCTGTTTCGTCGCGACAACTTGCTCAATATCTAGAATATCGGCTACTGCAGTCGTGGCAGCGTAAGATTCTTTGTAGGCCTGAGAAAAACAGTCAACATATTCTGCATGGAGTTTGCTAGCGGCAACATCGGAATGTTGATCTGTTAGCGCCTTCAAGAGGTGTTCTTCCCATGGCTTGATGAGGCTTATCATCTCCGCTTCGATTGCCCCTGCGTCATAGCTCACCTGTTCTATACGAGGCACACGGTAGGTGAGATGGATTCGGGTAAAGGCCGAATCTGAGGAATGGGTCGTAAACTCTACCTCTTCTGCGTGCAGCCTCTCCTGCAGAAGGTTTTGGATTGTGAGTCGCACCTTTGTCGCAAAGGTGTCTTTGGGAACATACACAAGACAAGAAAAGAAGTTGCCATAAAGATCGCGTCGGATGAACAGCCGACTCGTGCGCAAATCCTGAATTCGAGCAATCTCAGTTGTCGTGTGCAGCAGCTGACTCTTGCTAATTTGAAACAATTCATCACGAGGAAACACGTTGATGAGCTGCAGCAAGTCTTTGATGTTATGCCCATTTTGCGCGAAGCCAGACTGCTCCAGCACAGCGTTCACCTTGCGCCGCAGCAAAGGAATATCTGATGCCTCTTGAAAATACACAGACGACGTATAGAGCCCTAAGAATCGATGCTCTACTAAAACGTCACCATCACTATCGAACTCCTTTATCAGCACATAGTCACAGTAAGCTGGGCGATGCACCTTTGAACGAATTCCTGACTTCGCAAAATCACAAACCTTCTTCTTCAGAATGAGATCACGCGCGCCCATGGACAAATCAGACAACTTAACCTTCGGCTTAATGCCCTTCTTAAGTTTGGAAACACCTAGAGGCGAATTTTCCTGCAACTCTATGGCCGGGGTACGCCCTTTGCGATTAATACAATATTTTTCGTAGCCCAAAAAGGTGAAGTGGTCATCCAACATCCAAGAGATAAACTCAAGCGACTCGTCGTGACTGGCCTTAGAGGCTGGTACCGTTGCCGCGTTCTTCTCGAGAGCGTCTCTAACGCTCGCCATTTGCTTGCACATGGCCGGGTAGTCTTTAACGGCTACCGCAACGTGCTTTAAAGTTTCGCGAATCTCCTTTTCGGCGAGCTTGCTCTGCGTAGGGGTGAGTCGAATACAATCAAGACAGATCAACGCCTCTCTGGTCGAGCCTTCTGTCACGCTGAGCGGAATTGTTGATAACTTGCCTGCCCCTTTAAAACCTCGCGCAGTTCGCTCGCTGTAGAGAACGGAGTTGTTGATGTATTTAATGATTACACAAGAGCGCGTCAGTGCCTGCCGAATCGAATCAACCAAGAAAGGCATGTCGGTCTGCAACACTAGAATACGCGTTCCGCTGCGCTGGCGCTGGCTCTTACGCTTCTCTTCGCCATTGCCCTGTGCGCCGGAATCGAAGTGCAGGAATTCGATTTTGGGCGAATGAGTATCGCGCTGCTGATAGAAGACCCAAGCCTGCCTCAGATTGTCATACATCGCGTCATTGCCGCGATCACTTAGGTCCGATCGCGAGGTGCTGGCGAAGTAATGGGTAACAAATAGATTCAGCTCAACGGTATCCGTCTGCGAATAGTCTTTACTCAGCCTCTTGCTGAGCTTCATCAGCTTCTTATGCCCCAATAGGTATTTCCCGCTCATAGCATTTGGCCTCGCACGGTATGTGATCTGTGACTGAACGCCCCTTGAATCATCGTAAAAATTTGCATATTCAACCCCATCTGCTGCCTCATTTTAACCTTAACTTTCTCCACCACAGCTGTTGCTTCAATGGAATTCATCGCCCCTCTCAAGAGCGAGCTACATTCAGCTACAATCTCGACCTAGACATACATATCAAAACGTTTAAAATCCCTCACTTCGCTTTATGCGCCGCACACACAGCAGAGAATTATCAATATGAGCCATCACGAAATAATAACAGAACTCAAAAATTGGTTATCGCTTCAAATTATAGGCCAGGAGCGCCTAATTGATCGCTTGCTAATAGCACTACTGGCTGATGGCCATTTACTGGTTGAAGGTGCACCGGGCTTAGCAAAGACCAAAGCGATTAAGGATCTTTCCCGTGCCATCGAGGGCGATTTTCACCGCATTCAATTTACACCTGACTTATTACCCAGCGATATTACCGGTACAGAGGTATATCGGCCAGAAGACGGGACATTCGTCTTTCAACAGGGCCCCATATTTCACAATCTGGTCCTGGCAGATGAAATTAACCGCGCACCTGCTAAGGTGCAATCAGCACTTTTAGAGGCGATGGGTGAGCACCAGGTTAGTGTTGGCCGCGAATCATTCCAGTTGCCGCCCCTGTTTCTAGTAATGGCGACCCAGAACCCAATTGAGCAGGAAGGTACCTATCCCCTGCCAGAGGCACAACTCGACCGCTTCCTTATGCACGTTACGGTCGATTACCCGAAGATCGAAGCGGAACGAAAAATACTGCACCTTGTCCGCAATGAGGCCGCCAATCAGGTAGCAGAATCACCGAAAGAGGTAACTCAAGAGTGCCTATTCGCTGCGCGCTTGGAAATTCTGAACATGCACATGGCGCCTGAGGTAGAGGAGTACATAATTCAGCTAATCATGGCGACAAGAACGCCTAAAAATTACGGTGAGGACCTTGCATCTTGGCTGGAATACGGCGCAAGCCCTCGCGGCACGATCTCCCTAGACCGCTGCGCACGGGCGCATGCCTGGATTCAGGGTAGAGACTTTGTGAGCCCGGATGATGTGCAGGAAGTCCTTTTTGACTGCCTACGCCATCGCATCCTATTGAGCTTCGAGGCAGAAGCCAGTGGCATCACCCCAGATAAGGTGCTTGAGACTATTCGCGAACGCGTACCCTCAGCCTAGCAACGCCAAGGCTAATCATGTCAGCGAAACTCAACAGCGACCCACATTTCGCCCGCTACCAAAGTACTGGAGCGGTTATCAGTTTGGAAGAATTGTTGGTTCAACGCCATGCTGCCAAGAATCTCGATTACTTAGCCCATTCCCGCTCCATCGCCGGTATTTCAGGACTGCATCTTTCCAAGATGCGTGGCCGCGGACTCGACTTCGAAGAGTTCAGGCCCTACCAAGCAGGCGACGATATACGGTTAATTGACTGGCGTGTCACTGCTCGAACAAACAAACCTTTTACCAAAGTCTTCCGAGAAGAGCGAGAACGCCCAGTTATCATCGCGGTAGACCAGACTCACAACATGTTTTTTGGCAGCCAGGTTGCCTTCAAGTCGGTCCTGGCAGCTCAGGCCGCCGCACTACTTTGCTGGCTTGCCATCGATAATGGCGATCGAGTCGGCGGGCTGGTGTTTTCCGACTGGGACTCGTCCTTGGTTCGCCCCAAGCGCAGTCGTAGATCGGCTCTGCATTTACTGAATCAGGTCTATAAATATAACCAGGATCTGCAACACGTTAAAGATCCTGAGACCCACCGCGAACCAGAAGAAGGCTTTAAGCCCGGCCTTGCTCACGCTCTGGGTCAAATACGGCGCATCACCAAACCCGGCAGTACGCTGTATGTAATATCCGATTTTATGACGCTAGATGCAAAGGCATTGCAGTATCTGAACCAGCTATCCCAGCACAATAATGTGGTCTGCTGCATGGTGTATGACGCCTTAGAGGAATCATTACCAGTGCCTGGCATCTACAGCATCACCGATGGCTCAAGCAAAGGCGCCCTTAATACCCATAGCAACAAGGCGCGTAGTCGCTATAAAGAACAGTTTCAGCAACGTATGCAAGGCATAGAATCAGACTTAGAAAAGCTGAGGATTCAACTCATTAAAATGCGGACCAATCAATTGGTCGTGGAGCAAATACGGCAATGGATAGCGAAGAGCTCTTAGCTCAACTAGCCGACATTCACCTTCCAGAACCGGTAAGCTACTGGCCGCCGGCTATTGGCTGGTGGATTCTCGCGGCTATCGCTCTTGTTCTGCTCGTTATCTTGTATCGTAAATTCGCTAGCAAACAGCGCCAGCGGAAGATCTGCCAATACGCTCTAGCCGAGCTGCAGCGCTGCTATGACAGCTATTCCCAAGCCGACGCCGCTACCAGCGATCAAAACAAACTCGACTACGTGAATCAATTCAATACCGTAGTTCGGCGCGTAGCATTAGTGCACTACCCGCAGGCCAACGCCGCTAGCCTAGACGGGGCCTCCTGGGTTGATTTTATCCGTCAAAAAGGTGACTCTTCTTTGCTGAGCGATGATATTGCTACAGCCTTGCAATTCGGACGTTTTCAGACCAAGTGCGACGTCGATGTGGACGCCATGCAGGGCTTCGGTCAACAGTGGATCCAGAGCCTCTATATAGGTGACAAAAAGCCTAACGAAGACTCCAGTAACGAAACTGCCTCAGCTTCCCGAGGATTAAGCTCAGATGCTTGAATTTACTTGGCCTTATGTGTTCCTAGCCCTGCCGTTGCCGCTAATCATTTATAGGCTGTTCGCCCGTGCTCCACGCCAGGATGCCGCGCTGTATGTGCCTTTCTTCAGCACCCTGAGCCGTTTGCAGTCAGATAACGAGAACATGACCTCCGGCAGATTATTAAATCTAATCTGCTGCACGGCAATTTGGCTGCTCGTGATAATTGCCTCCAGCCGACCACAGTGGCTGGGCGACCCGGTGCAGTTACCGTCAACTGGGCGCGATTTGATGCTATCCGTCGACATCTCCGGCAGCATGGAGGCGCAAGATATGGTCGTGGGTAACCGACAGGCCTCGCGTATCGACGTAGTAAAAGCTGTAGTAGGTGACTTTGTAGAACGCCGTGAAGGCGACCGCCTCGGTCTTATCCTATTCGCCGCTCATGCTTATGTTCAAGCACCTCTAACCTTCGACCGAGAAACCGTAGGCACGTTATTGGCTGAAGCTGAGATCGGCATCATCGAAGAATCTGCTACTGCTATTGGCGACGCCATCG
>CALKDE010000013.1 GCA_938082955.1 uncultured Pseudomonadales bacterium | reverse complement strand
TAACCTTTAGAACCGGTACGGAGTCGCAACGAACCGGCAGCATTATTGTCTATGCCTTGCCAGATGACTAATTT
The DNA here is from genome assembly GCA_938082955.1 of uncultured Pseudomonadales bacterium. Lineage (GTDB taxonomy): Bacteria > Pseudomonadota > Gammaproteobacteria > Pseudomonadales > Pseudohongiellaceae > UBA9145. The sequence goes on along the minus strand of CALKDE010000013.1, from coordinate 3,783 downwards.
GTAGACTCTAACTTATCTTCGGGCTATTTTTATTCATAGCCCTTGCGTAGCTCGCCGCTTTTGATGCCCTCTACTGTGCCTTGGCCAAACCATTGTAGGGTCGAGTTGAAGAGAACGTCATGGTTTGTCTCTCACATTGCATTGTGCGAGCCCAAGCTGTGCTACAAGTAGAAAGAGTAGGATTGTGGCTGAAGTTATTTTCTCAGTAGGTTCTCCCCGTTTAAATCTTTACAGCTAGACGACCCGCTTCTCTCGAAGAATGGAGATCTGAGCCTGGCTATAGCCAAGCTCCTGCATGATTTCGTCAGTGTGTTCGCCGAGAGTGGGCGGGCGGCTACGAATTTCACCCGGGGTTTCCGACAGTTCAATAGGCGTCTTCATCAAAGGCGCTGGTTTGTCTAGGCCTGGGTAATCAACGTATTGAAACAGACCTTTCGCGGCAACATGTGGGTCGTCTAGCACTTCCTGCGGTGAGAGCACCGGGCCTGCTGGCAATCTCGCTGCTTCCATTTCTTCGAGCACTTGCTTTGAGGTTCTTTTGGCACACCAAGTCGCGGTTCTTTCGCTGATTAATTCACCGTTGTTGCCCCGAGAAATATCGTCTTTAAAGCGCGGATCGTCAAGCCAATGGTCCTCGCCTATTAGATCGGCCCAGCGTTTAAACAGGGGCCCACCAACTGATTGCACTAATACCCAGCCATCTTTGGTCTTGAAAGTGTCGGCGGGACCTGAGGTCTGCGAGCGGTTCAGTGTGGCCACGCGATTGCACTGAATGGCGTTCTGTTCGATGGCTGTGCCGTTCATCATCGTCAGTGCGGTATTAAATAAAGAGCCTTCTACCATCTGGCCTTTGCCGGTCTTCTGCCTTTCGAACAAGGCGGCCATGGTACCGAATGCCGATAGGCTGGCAGTGCCGAAATCGATATACGGGGGGTAGGCTTTGACTGGTTGATCTGGGGTGCCCGACATATACATGGCGCCCGACATGGCCTGACCTAGGCCGTCGAAGCCGACGCGGTTTGCATAGGGGCCGCCGCGGCCGAAGGCAGAAACGGTAGTGAGGATAATGTCCGGCTTGGTAGTCTTGAGGCTCTCATAATCCAGGCCCATAGCCTGAAGCGTGTCTGGAGGAAGGTTGGCTATGACCACATCAGCGGTCTTGACCAGTTTTTTGACGATCTCGCGCCCCTCCGGCTTCATCGGATTGAGCGTTAGACACTTCTTATTACGTGCCAGCTGCATGAATAGGCCTCCGTCGCCCTTGTCGCTGATCGGAGACAGGAATCGATCCTCGCTGCCATCGACCTTCTCAATGCGTATGACCTCGGCTCCCATATCCCCTAAGAGCGTTCCACAGTAGGGCCCTGCGATGTAACGACCAAAATCCAGCACCCGAATTCCTTTCAATACCTGCGTCATACTTTGTTTCCATTATTTGAGAATGTTCATAAATTTGAATCGAAATACTAGCATAAGTAACTAATTCATCTACCTAATCTACTTAAAGATAAATTCCACCCCTATCGTGAGTTTTGTGAGGTGGTTAACGTATTTCTGCTCATTAGTTCGGCCTACTCATTTCTTAATAAGGTGCCAATCCTATTGACTACATCAAGGTCTAAATAAGGTAGCAACACAGCATTACCAGACTACGCCTCAGGCGAATTAACGTGATGACTTTGGCCGAAAAAAAGAACGAGCCTAAACAAGCTCTAAATGCACTTACTGCTATTTTGAAGAAACCCTATCAAGATGCCTGTATTGTCTGCAAAGGCAGCGGGCAGAGGCTGTAAAAGTTGCTCTAAAGCTCACACAGTAGATTGCATCCACCAGCCCGGGAGCTTTTTCTAAGTTCGCCGGGCTTCTTGTTTGCCTTACAGCGCTGATTTACAATCCCATCATCCCCGCTCTGCGGACATTCTCCCGTTTCTGAGGCTAGTCGGCTCAGATTGGCAAAATACAAAGGTAAGCCCATGATTTCCCTCAGACAGTTACGATTTGGCATACTGCCTATTCTCGCCTCCATCTTTGTGTACATAGTTCCCGCACAGGCGGCGGAGTTTCCAGGGTATGAAGTCGCGCCAGAGCGCAAAACGACCGGTATCGGCAAGTTCTATATGGGGCGTGAAATTTCTTTCGTGATGGGGCATCAGGCTGCAGGTTGGCTTAATCGCCCAGGTCGTATTCAGGAAGAGATGCCTGACGAGGTTGTGGCGAATATGGGATTGAATTCAGATCACGTGGTTGCCGATATAGGCGCTGGCTCGGGCTACTTCTCTTTTCGGATTGCGAAATTGGTGCCGGAAGGTAAGGTGCTGGCGGTTGATATTCAGCCGGAGATGTTAGCAATCATAGAGCAACGCAAGGCTACTGACGGCGTGACGAATATCGAAGGTGTTATAGGTGCGGTGGACGATCCGAACTTGCCGCCTAATTCTATCGATGCCGCGATCATGGTCGATGCCTATCACGAGTTCGATCACCCCTTCGAGATGATAGATGGTATCAACAATGCACTTAGAGTTGGAGGTCGCATATTCTTGTTGGAATACCGCGGTGAAGACGCTTCGGTACCTATTCGTCCGTTGCATAAGATGACACAAGAGCAGGTAGTTAAAGAGATGGGTGTTTTCGGCCTGGAATGGACTGACACGCTAGACTTTCTGCCTTGGCAGCATATGATGGTATTTACTAAGGTGAGTGCGAATTAACTAGTCCCTAGTAACGCGCTGCTGGCCTAGCTAGCGGCGCGAGCTTCAAAATCCCCCTTCGATATTCTCTAGCTCTCTGTTTGGTTTCCTTTTCTTGCCGCGTTAGTTTTTTATGTGCACTGATTCTGTTTAGTAGAGGCGGAGTAGGAAATCATTTCGAAAAAAAGACAGCTGTGCTGTTTTTTTTCGAGTCAATTTTGGAGCGGGAGTGCCTAGAATGTTTGTCTGATTTTTAAGGCATATTTTATGCCGGTGCCGTTACAGGAGTCTTCGATTTCTTCTACAATTCCAGCAGCCGTCGCACCAACATAGCGAATTCTTTCTCTGCAGCGGATTTGGCTGTTGGCATTCTGAACATCGAAGCGAAAAGTGATTCCGTTGAAGGCTTGCTTTTCGGCGAAGAAGTTTAGGCCGAATTCGCCTATATTAGTCTCCGTATCGTTGATGTCTATCTGCGTTAGGCCACTACCATCACGTGCGGAATTATAGTAGCTGAAGCCGTAACTAAAATTGTATGCAGTGATGTCGTGTCGAAAATTAGCGCGCCCGAACCAGCGACCGTTTCTACGCAGACGCCGCTGCGTGCCTAGGAAGGGGTCTGTTACTTGCGAATCTTGTAGGCTCAATCCAAGTGTGAACAGGGCGTTAGGAACGCCCAGGTAGCCCAGGCGTGTACTCGCATCGAAGTTCGCGCCGTAGCGTTTGCCGTCTCCAATATTGCCCCTTGCTGACTGCAGGTCGGTAGCGCTGGGAGAAACATCAATGCGATCGATAACATTGGTTAAGTCTCGGTAGTAGAGCTGTGTATTGAGTACGCCAATACTATTGGGTAGGCGATACTCCAAATTCATTTCGTAGTTCCAAGCCTGCTCCTGCGCAATTTCGGGATTGCCAGCCTGTGTATTTTGATCATCGTCTGAGTTGTCGGTGGTGGCACTGAAATCCGAGAAGCTCAATTGTGAAACAGTCTTCTCAATTGTTGTGCGAAGTTGCAGAGATTGAGTGATGTCGAAGCGGTAGTCGAGCTTGGGACGCACAAAAGAAAAATCTCTTTCGTTGGTGACGTATCCGG
>CALKDE010000012.1 GCA_938082955.1 uncultured Pseudomonadales bacterium | reverse complement strand
CACACGTTCTATTGGGGAGACTGGCATCATGATTCTGTGGTGGGACCTGAACGGGCCCAGAACATTTCACCTACTGGTTGGTTTGTTAATGAAGGGATGAAATTTACAGTTCACTCGGATGCACCTGTAACTTTCCCTAATTCGATGAGAATTCTCGATAGTGCAGTGAACAGAACCAGCAGATCCGGAATGGTATTAGGGGAAGAGCATAGATTGAAACCGCTTGACGGGCTAAAGGCAATGACTATCTGGGCGGCATATCAACACTTTGAGGAAGCGATTAAGGGTTCTCTGGAGGTTGGTAAGCAAGCTGATATGGTGCTGCTCGACGCTGACCCTTTGCAGGTAGAGCCTCAGTTTATAAAGGACATAAAGGTTCTCGAAACAATCAACAATGGGAAGTCAATTTATTCTTATCAATAACTAATCCTTGAGGTAGGGGCTTTTCATTTTTTCTAATCACTACATTGTAAGGAGTTAGGAGGCACTGGCAACTTATCAACTTTGAAGCGTAGTGAGATGCACAGGCGTTTCTAGTGCTGTATTGTTACTGAGCGCTCATTTACTATTTATTGAAAGGATTTTTGCGATGATTAAATCACCCCTGCCGAGTTTGTTTGCATTCATAATTAGTACACTGTTATCTAGCGTCGTGAGCTCCGCTGACGACATCGTCATCGTGGGTGGCAATGGGGTGGATTGCATCGAAGATCCCGGTTGTGTCAATCGTCTGCATCCCGATATTCCCATGGCAGCACGAGCCAAGCCGGGGCAAACCATTTTGTTTAGGGCCAGAGACGCCCGTGACGTGCTCGGTGCTGCCGCGGCTCAGACCTCAGAGCCGGATACCCTCACTAATGAATTTGGCCGAGTTCATCCCATTACTGGGCCAGTCTATATCGAGGGTGCAGTAGCCGGTGATGTATTAAAGGTCACGTTGAATAATATCGATCCGGGTTCCTATGCCTACACCTCTGGTGGGTCTTCTGGGTTTATTCCCGATCTCGTCGGTGGTCAAAGTTTAGTGATCTGGCGGTTGAATCGCGATTATGCCGAAAGCGATGATCTGCCGGGCATTCGCATTCCCAATGGCAGCTTTCCGGGTGTGGTCACTACCATGCCGGGGCCCAATCAGTTGCGGGTGATGTTGGATAGGGAGCAGGAGTTGGCGGATGCCGGTGGGCGAGTGTCACTGCCTTCAGCGGACTTTGCAGACCCCGCCGCTCTGTGTGGGCCAGGTGGCAGTGCCAGCCGTGAATGCCTGCGTACAATTCCGCCGCGCGAACATGGAGGCAACATGGACATCCGCTACCTCAAAGCCGGAGTATCCATCTATCTGCCTTGCTTTATCGATGGCTGTGGTTTGGCAATCGGTGATTTGCATTATGCCCAAGGGGACGGCGAAGTGTCCGGAACGGCAATTGAGATGTCCGCTGATGTGTGGGCAACTACTGAGGTCTTAAAGGATGGCCCTGACTTGTCCCGGGGGCCTCACTACGAAGGTTCAGCCCAGTTGCTGGACATTCCTTCTCGCCGCTTCTATGCCGTAACGGGCATTCCAGTAAAAGCCGCCGGAGATGTCCCGCCGGATATGCGCTATCTCAATTCCGATGTAGTTGCCGGGCTGGAAAACTTGCCAAACGATATCAATCTGGCCGCTCGCAATGCTGTGGAAGGAATCGTTGACTATATCGTCAGCACCTATGGTTACAATCGGCAGCAGGCCTATGTTATAGCCAGTGTTGCGGTGGATATTCGTATCAGCCAGCTAGTGGATGCGCCCAATGTTGGGGTCACGGCCTTGTTGCCGCTGGATATTTTTATCGGCGAAAATTAAGAATGGGGTCAGTAAGAATGGGGTCAGAGTAAATATCCAGTAGTTTAATCAAATGAGGTCCGAGTAAAAACACAGGACTGCATTTTTACTCGGACTCCATTTAATTATTATTAACAGTGTAGGGCCTTAAGTTGTCAAATTGTAGCTGTCCCCCTGTATTTCTGAAGTAGAGGTGTTGACTGTACGTCGGGTAAGGGCAGCCAGAAGGAAACGCAAAAGCGCGTAAACTACTGGATATTTACTCTGACCCCAATTCTTCGAAATCCAGTGCAAGTCTCTCGCCCTCCAATTCAATAAAGGATTCCTCGCCGCCTGGAACGACTGCAGGTGCGGGAGAAAGTTCATTGATTGCAATGGGACTTGAGTGAGGCGTTAAGGCAGGGGGCAATGCCAAACCAGGCCTCGTTGTTAATTTGATTCTGAGCTAACGATGCCGTCAGTGCGCTCAGTATCAGCACAAACAAAGTGTGTGGAGGAAAAACATTTCTTATTGCTGGTTAGGAAAAGCTGGATTTCATATTTCTATCTCCAGCCCGGCCTCCGCCTTTACCTCGACTGTTCACAGCTGCTGAGTAACTATCGGCAAGATGATTGCTGACGGGTGTTGAGCATCATAGTAAATAGTATTATTCGCTATCTTTGCTGGAGTTTCTAGATCATCCAGAGCCGCACCATTGTTTGGGTTAACCGCAAATCTGGGATAATTGCTCGATGTCACGTGAATCCCGATTCGGTGTCCTACTTCAAACGTCTGCGCTGTGCTCCACATATTGACTAGCAATTTTTCAATCTTCCCCGGACTCATCATTTCAACATCATCTGCTTCCTGGCCGTTGCGAAAACGACCGCGTATCGGATAGTCGAGAATAAGTGCTTCATAGCCATCCGGATAAATATCAACCAGCTTGACTACATAATCTGTATCCAGGGCATCAGTAGACACAAATAGCTCCATATCTATATGACCGGCAATTACGACGTCTTCTTGTAGTACCGGTGTTTGAAAGCGCAGGTAGTCTTGCCGCTCACCGACTTCTCGCTGGTCTCTTGGGCCAACGTCGCGTCCTAAGTTCTGGCCACCCACTGTACCGACTGGGTTAGCAGGATCGAAACGGTAGTTAGAGGAGGCTGAATCCGCGGTAGGAACAGAAGTGGAAATTGTCATTCCTGGTTGTAAATAGAAACGCGTTTTTTCGTGCTGCGGTGGCCAGGTATCGATTTGAATAGTCCGGTTCTTAGGTGATTGTTCGCCTTTTCGCGCTGAGGCCATCATGTAAAAACTCACTGGAGGCTCATCCATAATGCCGTTGTCTTCGTCTTTTAACCAATAAGCCCACCAACGCAGTTGCTGCTCGATATCGCCGGTAATGGCGCCGCCCCCAGGATAGGACAAGTCTCCTTGTATCGCGCCATGGCCAAAGGCTCCCATGGAGATTTTCTGGTTCCCGCGGGCCTTGTCATTACCTTCATTCTGCAGATATTGGTAGTTATACAAAGAGCCTTCGGCGTAGATGTCATGCCATCCGCCTACGTTGTAGATAGGGATTTCTACGTTGTGTCGATGAAACAGAAAATCTGTATCTATCCAACCCTGATCCAGAACAGCGCGCGACTTGTAAGTGGCTATGCGTTCTTCGCTAATGCCTTGCCCACGCAGCCAGCCGCCAGAATGGCTTTCCTTGAATACGCCACCGACAAATCGTGATCGGTAGAACAGGCTGTCAGGAGCAACGGTGACATAGGCGGCGGTCAAATGAGGTGGAGCCGATGCGGCAGCCAGGTTCGAGGTAATTCCTGGGGCAGAAGTACCGAAGATGCCCACTTTCCCATTGCTGAAACTTTGAGCGGCTATCCATTCGACGGTGTCGTAACCATCAGGCATGTCAACTTCAAAGGGCTGATCCTCGCCTTCGGACTCATAGCGACCCCTGACGTCCTGTGACACCAATACATAGCCGTGTTCGTTGTAGCGGGCGGCACTGCCATCTGCGCTATTTTTGTTATAGGGAGTTCGGGTTAGTACAGTTGGCCAGGGGCCATCACCTTCAGGTAAGTAGATATTTGTAGCGAGTTTTACCCCATCTCGCATGCTCACCATGTCGACTCGTCTTTCAACGTCCTGAGCATACAGCGGAGCAATAAGCGCTACTGCGATTAATAGCGCCAGAAAATTTCGAATTAGTTTAGCTTGGGTAAAACTCAATGAAGGAAACATAGCGACTAACCTTTTAATTATTATTTATGACTTTGTAAGTAGCATATACCAGGTGATTTTCATTTAACAACGGTACAGGAGATCCATCGGACTGGTTCCGAAAATAGATGATGCGGCCATATAGAAAAATAGACAAAGTGAAGGGGAAGACGTGATGCGCTGGGATGGTCTAAAGATACACCTTGAAATTCTTTGGATGCTTAAAGTGATGATGTTGAAAAAAGCCCATCTTTTTGATGTAGTTCATCTATTAGCTCATCACCAAAACGAACGAACAAAAATGCGCCAATACCAGATAAAAATATAATAACCCGATATGGAATAGGTGTAGTTAGTATGGATTCTATTAGCTGAGTAACGGTCGTGGTTTTGTAACATTCACGGACATACATTAGTGCAATAATATTAATTAGAATGGCGATGACCCATACAACAATTTCTGACACCACCATTCGTAGAGCAAACAAAAGCCTGAGAGGGAAATCTACTAGGAAGCCTGCATCGGCAACAAGGGACAAAGAAACTGCACGTTATCAACGCAGCAATACCGCCGGTTAATAGGTCATAGTGATAAACCAAATAGACAAATTAGGGAAATAGAATTAAGTGCAATAGAAAAATTTAATTTGTACTCGATTTCTCCTCTTCATTTTAACAGTGAACTAGTAAGCAATTATGGTCACTAAACTTATCAGCAAGATCGCTCCTGGAGCCAGGTAGCGCATTACGAAGCGCCAGCTACGATAGGCGAGGTTATTACCCATGCCCAGCTCATCTCGAGTCGCCTCTTCGGACATCACCCAGCCAACGAAGATGGTGATCAGGAAGGCACTGAAAAGGATTAGATTGTTTACTACGAAAAAATCGATGAGGCGGAAGATGGTTGCTCCCTCAAGAATTTCGATGAAGCCAAGGGGA
>CALKDE010000011.1 GCA_938082955.1 uncultured Pseudomonadales bacterium | reverse complement strand
CCCTATTACCCCTATCTGTTCTGCTGGTACTGCCGCAGTTGCCTAGCCTGAGTCACGATAAATGCACGAATGGATTCCAGCTCTTCAGTAGAGATAGCATCTTCAAAGTCAGGCATTCCCTGCTGGGCCCTGCTGCCGCCCAGCACGATGTCCCTAATTGCTGCATGAGATTCCAGCGACATTAAACGCAAGTCTGGCGCAACTATGGCCACTTCGTCGGCTATGCCAATACCGCCGTGGCAGCTGGCACATTGAGCATGGTAGAGCGTGTCGCCACTTCGTACCTGCTCGCCAGAGAATTCTGTATCAGGTAGCTGCGGCACTGTGGCTTCGACAATTTCCGGCATGGGCAATGTGGCATCGCCATTGAGTTTGAAGGCCAGCACAGTACCGCCAAGGTCGATAGCTCGATTTCCATTCATAAGTGTAGCTACATACTGAGTATCGTCCACCTGATAAGTCATCACCGAGGTAGAACGAAAAGAGCCGGGTGCACTATACTGCCACAGAACTTCACCAGTATTGGTATCTCGAACAGTAAACTCACCAGTCCCCTCCGGATGAAATAACACGTCGCCTTTGGTTGCTACTACGCCCCCGTTGTAATCAGATTCCAGCGGATGCCTCCATTTGTAGCTACCGGTAATGGGATCAAAGGCACCGATGTAAGCTTGTGAATCAGGTCGCGGGCCTGCTTCTTCAATAAGACGCCGCCGGTATTCACCCTCGCCCCAACCCAGGCTCAAGCCTCGTTCCCGAATCTCATATTCGCCAGTTTCAACAAATCCTTCATCAAGAGAATAGAAGTTAGCGATGTCATGATAGTAAAAGTACATCAAGCCCTGATCATTATCCCAAGATTGCGGCTCCCAATTATGTGCGCCTGAATTGGCAGGCATGATCCACTGAGGTTTAGTTTCGTAAGCCACGTCAGGGTTCTCAACAGGGCGGCCTGTTTCCATATCGATCCGAGTTGCCCAGTCGATGCCTTCGGTATAGGGCAGGGCACGCAGCAGTTCACCGTCGTTTCTGTCCAGTACATAAAAGAATCCATTCTTTGGTGCCTGCAATAATACCTTGCGCATCTCGCCACCGAATTCTATCTCACCAATTGTCATGTCCATGGCCGAGCTGTAATCCCAGTTGTCGCCAGGAGTTGTTTGGTAGTACCAGTTCATGCGGCCAGTATCTACGTCCACCGAGACAATAGAGGAGAGAAACAAATCATCGCCGCCACCGGGGGAACGAATCTCCCTTGGCCAGGGCGCACCGTTACCTACACCAATATAGAGACTGTTGAATTCTTCATCATAGACAAGAGAGTTCCAGGCCGTGCCGCCACCGCCGTACTTCCACCATTCGCCGCCCCAGGTCTGGGCGGCCATCTCCATCTCGGGATGTTCGAAAGGTTTGCTGGGGTCGCCGGGTGCTAAAAAGAAGCGCCAGGAGACTTCGCCGGTCTTTGTATCGTAAGCCGTGACATAGCCGCGCCGATGACCAGACTCACCACTGCCCTGACCGATATACACCTTGCCGGCAGCAGCTCTTGGCGCGCCGGTGATGTTAAAGCGCCCCAGCCCCTCTGGTATCCAGGTATCTACGTCCCAGATTTCTTCGCCAGTGCCCGCGTCCACGGCAATTAGGCGCCCATCGAAGGTGCCAACGAATATCTTGCCCTCATACACTGCAACACCACGGTTATGTGCAGGCCCACAACAGGCGAGGCGTGCATAACTGCGGTCGACTTCTGGGTCGTAGTGCCAGATTTCCTCACCATTGGTTGCATCAAGTGCATAAATCACACTCCAGCCGTTGGTTACATACATGACACCATCAACAACAAGCGGTGTACCCTGCATGCGCATATTGTAATCGCCAATAGGTTTGCTCCAGGCCAGATTCAATTCATCAACGTTGTTATTGTTGATTTGAGTCAGTTGAGAAAACCGTTGTTCTTTATAGGTTTGTCCGTAGCTTAACCAGTTGCCAGGTTCTGCTTCGGTTGCATCGATGATGCGTTGGTCATTTACATTGCCGGCTTCGGCGGCATAAAGAGAGGAAAAACCAGTGAGGCTTACCAGTACGGCAAGTGCTGCAGGAACTTGTAGTAGTGTTTTCTTCATTGGCTTTCCCAAACTCTTTTCTTTTAGTTTACTTGCACCTTTATTCAATGCGGCCGTCCATCAAATTATACATTCGTTGCACGGCTTCAAGATTTGCGCCGAGCTGACTGATACCCAAAGTATCTGCGTGCTGCCTAAGGTCCGCGCGCGAGGCTGTTTCATCGGCGCTGAAGCCCAGTGCTTTGAGGCGACTGACTTCTTCGGTGAGATCCGTGTAGTAAGCCTGAACATTATCAATGCGCGATCGGTCACGAAAGCCCGGGCCATGGCCTGGCAGCACCAGGTCAAAATTCAATTGCTTCAGTGCTTGCAGAGTATCAGCCCACTCGCTCACATATCCGTCTCCCATATAGGAGACTCCACCTAACATCATATCGCCGGTGAATACGATTTTTTCTTCCGGCAAAAAGATCGCCAGGTCGCCACCAGTGTGAGCCCGACCAAAAAAGTGTAATTGAATTTCACGTCCGCCGCGATACAAGGTCATGGATTCACGCAGAGTTATGGTGGGTGGTGTAAACACAATCTCATCTTGCGCCGCGACATGGGCACGCCAGAATTCCAGCTGTTGTTGCAGTTCGCGTCGTTCAGCATTGCTACTTGCAGCATCCAGCTCCACTTCCAACCGGTTCACGGTGTTATCAAAACGCGTCAGGGAGCTAATATACGTGTGCTCATTGGCTGGGTCGCCGGTCAGCTTTTGATAAGTCACTTCATGCCCAATGATTTCAATGTCAGGGCCAAAAGCAGGCACGCCGTTAGCGTGGTCATAGTGAAAGTGAGAGTTGATCAGGGTGGTAACTGGTTTGGAAGTAACTACGCGGATAGAATCCAGGAGAGCTCGGCCAGCGGCGGGAGTAATATGGGTATCCACCACTACCACATCTTCATCACGCTCGATGATCAGTGCATTACTCATGGTATAGAGTGCGCCATTTCCTACGGCGAAATAGATACCCTCGGCCACTTCTTCCAGTCTATGGGTTTCGGTATCGATAATCTCTTGGGCCAGCGCTCCTAGGGGAGAGCCGACTATCAGGCACAAACAGTAGGCTTTCAGAGACGGGGGAGTGGGCATAGCATCTTCTCTCTTAATTATTGATTTAGGCTGATGTTCCGTTTCCAAGGTTTTATCAAAAATCCACCTTAACTGTAAGCTCCAAGGCTGATATATTTTGCACTTTAGAGTGGCCATCACTGGAAAAATTCCACTTGCTCAGGCAAACTTTGGGCAATTCCCAGTTTACGCAGTACAACAAAGTCGAAGGGAGGATGCCAGCATGAAACTAGGGAAACCCGGAAAACCAGCGCTGCTAGTACTGCCGCTGTTTGTTGTACTCATGTCGATAGTCGGGCAAACCACGGCGCACCATGCCTTCTCCTCGGAATTTGATATCAACAGACCTATCGAACTTCAGGGCGTGATCACCCGCATGGAATGGGTGAATCCCCATACCTGGCTGCACATGACAGCCACTTTGGAAAATGGCTCATCCGAAGACTGGATGCTCGAAGGTGGCACGCCCAATACTCTACTTAGGGCAGGTCTTACCCTGACCATCTTGCAGCCGGGCACCGAGATTCGAGTGCGCGGCTATCAGAGCAAAGACCCGGACTGTCTCCCCAAGTGCCGAGGCAGTGGCCGTGATATAACCTTCGCTGACGGTCGCAATATTTTAATGGGCTCCTCTGGCGTTGGCGCGCCAGGTCGTGGAAATTAATAGGCATGAAAAAAATCATACTGGCCAAGCCCTTGTTGCTACTCTTTTTGGGAAGTTTATTCCTTTTATCTTGCTCACCTGCGCCGCAATCAACCCCAGTGGCCGAGCCAGTAGTTATTACAGAAAGTGCAACGAGCGCTGCCACTAGCCAACCGGACCTTAGCGGCATTTGGCAAGCAGTAAACACTGCCCATTGGAATGTGGAAGGGCATACCGCGAAGAAAATGCCAGTCACAGGTGTGATCGGTGCCTATGGCGGCATGCTAGCAGGCACCAGTGTCGTAGTGGGTGGCGAGATACCGTACCGAGCGGATGCCCTAGCAGCAAGAGAAGTTAATCAAGCGGACTGGGCTAATCTCGACCCGGCGGCCAAATGCTATATACCCGGCATTCCGCGCCAGACTTATATGCCGGCGCCGTTTCAAATTCTACAAACCGATTCGGAAATTTTCATCGCCTACGAATGGGGTAGTAACAGCCGTAGTATCTTTATGGATAGACCTGGCACCTCTGCGCCATTGCCTTCCTGGATGGGCTATTCATTAGGCCGTTGGGAAGGGGGTACGCTGATTGTGGATGTCACTTCACAAATGACCGACACCTGGTTTGACGCGGCAGGGAACTACCATTCAGGCAGTCTCCATGTAGAAGAACGTTATCGCATGATTGATGAGAATCACATCGAATACCAAGCTTTGATAACAGACCCGGAAGTGTTTACCGAACCCTGGACCATTCGCATGCCTCTGTATCGCCGCATTGAAGAGGATGCGCGATTGCTGGAATACAAATGCATCGAGTATGCCGAAGACTTACTTTACGACCACCTGCGTCAGGGCTATGACGGCTCCAAGGCGTTGGATGGCAGCGTGCCCGACGATAACGCCTGAGAATAAGTTGTGTTGAATAATAAGCCGATACACGAACAGAACGGAAACAAAGCACAAAGAGGATAAAACAATGCACAAGCCAATCCGCCTCCTCACCAGTTTGTTGCTAGTCGCTGCGGCACACAATGCCGTCGCCCAGGTGCCAATGAAACCTTGGGGCAAACCCAGCCTGCAGGGCAATTGGGATTTCGCTACGATTACGCCGTTTCAACGTCCCGCCGCCTTCTCTGAGCAGGAATTTCTGTCGCCCGATGAGGTGGAGGAATACGAGGCCGCAGTTCAAGCCGGACGGGCCGCTCGTGCTACGGTAGAGTTTGATGGCGAGCATGATCAGTCAGATCTGGATGTTGGGTACAACACCTTCTATCTTGATCAGGGCACCTCTATGTCCACTACGATGCGTACCTCCCAACTTATCTACCCTGAGAATGGGCGCATGCCAGGTATGACAAATCGCGGACGAGAAACATCAGGTTACTTCCGTGCACTGCAGAGTCGTTCACCACAGGGGCCGGAAGATCGTAACCTCTACGACCGATGCATTCTGGGATTTAACGCCGGCCCACCCATGCGCTCCGGTGCGTATAACAACATGATGAAGTTGGTACAAACCGAAGACTACATCGTTATTCAAACCGAGATGGTGAATGATCACCGTGTCATTCCAACCGATGGCGGCCCGGCATTGCCGAACTCCATGCGTTTATGGAAGGGTGATTCCTGGGGCGAATGGGAGGGCGATACTTTCGTTGTCACCACCACTAACTTCACTCACCTGTCACGCTTCAGCGGCACCGGTGAAAACATGGTTCTTACCGAGCGTTTCACTCGCGTTAACGAAGACAGTCTGGAATACCAGTGGACAGTGGAAGACACCGAGATGTTCGACGACAAATTCACCTCAGTAGTGGAGCTGACGGCAACCGATGCTGACCTGTTTGAATACGCCTGCCACGAAGCTAACTACGCCATGCCGCTTATGCTAAGCGGCGCACGCAAGCAGGAAGCGCAGGGAATTGAAGACGATACCTGGCTACCGAGCTGGAGTCGGTAAAAATACAGTCGTTAAGGAATAGTTATTGCGGTAGCCGATAAGCCAAATATTCCGAACTCGAAGGTGGGCCCATGCGCCCGCCACCGGCGGCGATCACCACAAACTGCTGTCCATCCACACTGTATACCGCTGGTGTCGCAAACCCGGCTGCGGGTAGATCAGATTCCCACAACACTGCACCATTTCGAGTGTCATAGGCACGGAACTTTCGATCAGGCGTTGCTCCAATAAAAATGATTCCTGAGGCGGTAACTACCGGCCCACCATAACTTTCTGCACCATAGTTTAAGTCAGGGTGGCTGGGGTAGTTGCCGAAATTAACCTGCCAATCAATCTCACCGGTAGCGAGATCGATAGAATTCAAGGTGCCCCACGGTGGCGTGTTACCCGGCAACTCTTCGTGGTCACGCACCCGAATATATCCGGCGAATGCGTAATCGATTTCAGTGCTAGCAACATCAGCGCCTGCCGCTTCAGGATTTCGGATATAAGAGATTACTGCATTGATCTCCACAGTTGGGAGGCTATCAAAAGCCGGCATAGCACCACGGCCTTGCATCACAATCTCACGGGTCTCTCCGGCATCCAAGCGATCTGTTATTCCAATAAGATTAATACCGCGATCGGTGCCTTCAAGGTTTTCACCGTGGCAAGCTGCGCAGTTCTCGGCGAACACGCCTCGGTTACTAAACCCCTTTGGTATTTCATAAAGCCGGATTATGCCGCCAATTTCTTGCGCGTTGAGAATTAGCTTGTTACCTGCGGGATCATAGGCGGCGCCGCCCCATTCCGCACCGCCATCATACGAAGGGTAGAACAGAATGCCCTCTGTAGAAGGTGGGGCAAACGGGCGTTGGTCTAGTGGTGCGATTACCTCACTTACATGGGCTATGGCCTCTGCATTGCGCGTGGTCATCTCAAATTCTTGTCGTGTAAAGGCAACGGATGAAACTGGTTGGCTAGTTGCTGCTTCTTCACCCGGCAACTCGCTGGCTATGCCGTCCACTTCATAAATTTCATACAGTGATTCACCGGTGTCGCGGTTGAACAAAAACAAATGTCCTGATTTGGTAGCAACCGCAACCGCGTCCAATGTCACGCTATCTCGCTCAACTTGTACCAAGGTTGGAGGCGAAGGTAAGTCTCGGTCCCAAAGGTCATGACGTACGGTTTGGTAGTGCCAACGGTACTCACCGCTGCGTGCATCCAAGGCCACCAAACTATTGGCAAACAAATTGTCGCCCGTGCGTGAAGCCCCATAAAAATCCGGTGTGGCCGAGCCTGTTGGCACAAACAACATTCCCCGTTCTTCATCCAGCGCCATACCTGTCCAGTTGTTGGCGCCACCGGCTTCAACGAGCGAGCCCTCTTCCCAAGTTTCAGAACCAAGCCCACCGGTAAGCGGCAAGCTATTAAAACGCCACAACTCACTGCCGCTGCGTACATCGAACCCGCGGATCATCCCGGAATGGGAGGTAGAACTTTCGCTGGTGCTAAAGCCCATAATCAACATGTCTTCAAATACAATGCCGGGCACGCTGGTAAAGAATGGTCCGCTGTCTTCACTGGGTCTAAGATCAAGCCGCCCGTTATCACCAAAGCTGGTGATAGGTTCGCCACTACCGGCATCCAATGCAATAAGTTCGCGCCCGGAGGCATAGATCAAGCGCCGTTCATTCGCATCCTCCCACCACATCAAGCCCCGCTGCGGTGCACCATTGCCGCCGGGATCAAATCGCCAGATTTCTTCACCCGTTGCCGCGTTGAGAGCGAAGGCAATCAGTTTGGGGGACAAGCCATAAAGCACGCCATCTACTACCAATGGGCTGGTGTACATGGTTGATCCACCTTCGCGAACTTCTCCGGAGTCATAACGCCAGGCGAGTTCTAATTGATCTACATTTTCGCGAGTGATTTGGATGAGGGGGGAGTAGTGAGTGCGCGCGGAATCCCCGAGATAAGTGTCCCAGTTACTGTCACTTGTCGAAGTCTCATTTTCCAGAGAGGGCGAGCAGCCAGCCAGCAATGCCAGAAGGAAAATACTCAATCTTAAGCGATAATTATTATTGATTACGTAAGCCATAATACTGTGGTGCCATAGTTAGGGCTGATAGATAAGCTCAAGATAAAGCTTCATAACAGAGGTCATAAAAGGGGGTGGAGAAAAAACACTTAACGGCAAAGAAAC
>CALKDE010000010.1 GCA_938082955.1 uncultured Pseudomonadales bacterium | reverse complement strand
TGGTAGTTAGATATGCCTAGCCAGATAATAAAAACGGGCGTAGGGAATTAACACTCCCTGCGCCCGTTTGCATATCCACAGCATGAATGCTGCGCTGTTACTGGCTTAAGACTACCCTGGCATCTGCAATGCCACCGACATTCTCTACGTTGGTGTAGCCTAGGTCTTGCAATACTGTTTGCGCAAGGCCTGCTCTAACGCCGCTGCGGCAGAACAACTTGATAGACGTATCTTTATCCAAATCAAGGTCGCTTATCTGCGCGGCGATCTCAAGGTGGGGGATGTGTTCTGTATTCGAGATATGGTCTTCGTTGTATTCATCGAACGAGCGCACGTCGATCCATACAGTCTTGGGGGCGAACAAGCTGCACGCTGAAAGTAAAATTGCCAGCAAGGCGATTGTTGTAATTCTGCTAGTGTTTCTCATTGTTGTAATTCCTTATAGAGAATATTTTGGGCTATTATGTATCGAGCATGGTAACGATTTCAGACAATGTGTCTACTACAATAGGATCAAACTTGCCTCTGTGAACATACACGCTGATCTCAGCCAGTGCCGCTTTACCGTCCCGCGGACCTCGGTAAGGCCGGTTCATGGTTAGGCTGATATAGGCCTCGGCTACTGCCAGTATGCGTGCGCCGATTGGTATGTTCTCACCTTGAATACCTGCGGGATAGCCTGAGCCATCGAAATTTTCGTGATGGCACTCGATGATTTCCAGCATTTTTTCATTGTCGTAGCCGGTATTGTGCAGCTTGCGCACACTCTCTCTTGGGTGCATGTAGACATGAGAATAGTCGTCTTCGCTTAGGCTACCATTACGGTTCAATATATTTTCAGGCACAATAGTTTTGCCGATTTCAGCCAGATAGCCGGCTTCGAGGATGTCATGCTTCTCTTGATCGACAAGATTCATTCTATCTGCGATCAGATAGGCGGTGATACCCGTAAGCCGAGAGAAGCCAACGGAGCCATCTAAGCATTCAACTGGCAAAATAAAGTCGTCCGGATAGGTAACGAGCTGGTCTAGTTTCTCTTGTAAATTTTCCAGCAAGTGCGAAGGAAGTTGTGTCGCTGTGTTAAGAGGATTCTTGAATGCGACAATTTCGTAGAGACGGACAATGCTGCGGCGCCCACGAACTGTGAGATCCCGTTGCTCTTCCATTAATACTGAGTTTTCTGCATAGGCAACTTTTACCTCTTTGTTGCTGGGTTCGAGTTCCATGGCGCTTTTTAAATGCAGATGTGCCTGCTCTAGATCGTTCGCTTCCTTCAAGAGGTGGGCCAGCTCGATGCGCATTGAGACATTGTTGACGTTTGCACTTACCGCTTTGATTAGAATTGAAATCTCGTCGACTAGCGCGTGGTTGCCTGATCGTGCATAGGTTGGGAGGTCAGAGACGGGTTTAAAATCGAAAATATCGTTACATTCTGTAAATGTTGATTCATCGACTGTGATGCGGCCCGGTTCGCACATGCTTTCGATGCGTGAGGCTAGATTCACGGTGTCGCCGAATGCCGTAAATGACTGACGCTTTACACCGATCATGCCAGTAGTGGCGGCACCAGTTGATATGCCAATTCCAAGTTTGAAAGGATGCTTGGCGTGCTGCATTTTCTCCTGCATCTTCCAGGCACAGGCCACGGCGAGAAGAGTGTGTTTCTCATAATGAAGGGGTGCGCCGAATTCGGACATGATGCCATCGCCCATATACTTGTCGATATGGGCGTTGTAGTTAAGCAGAATCGTTTCCATGTCTCCTAGGAATTTGTTCAATTCAGCAATCGCGACCTCTGGGGGGTGCTCTTCAGAATACTTGGTGAAGCCCTTAAGGTCTGAGCGCATTACGCTAATGCGGCGATTTTCTGTGCGGATGCGGCCCTGAGTCATCAGCTTAACAACAACTGGATCCATGGTTGAGTAGAGTGTTTCCTCTACCCTCTCTTTACGGGCTGTAATGGATTTCGTCTGCTCTTCGAGTGCGCGGGTTCTTTCATTGACCTTATAATCTAGCTCAGATTCGAGCTCCAAAATGGTGACCATGGTCTGTTCAAGCAGTTCAGCATTTCCACTGGCCTCGGCTTTTGATAATAGCGCCTCGGTCACCTTATCTTGCAACTCGCGGTGGGTGAAGCCTACGATGACGGCGGTCAGCATTAAGAAGCCGGCCCAAGTTAGTATCGAAGCGGCAAGGCCAAAACCATCCATAGGGGCGGTGAAGCGATCAGGGTAGATGCCAGCGAACAGGGCGATGACTAGAAAGGTGAAGAACGCACCCAATACACCGGAGCGAGTGCCTAGGTAGTAGGAACTCAATAAAACCGGAAGATAGAAGAAGTTCAAGAAAGATAGCTTTGTTTCCACTAGCCACACGGTAGCGCTTACGGATACCAAAATGACGAGGACAAAACCCACTTCGAAGTTGTCAACTAAATACTTTTTTATCGCTTCCATAGAGTAATTTTCAGCTATCTGCCTACCAGTGAAAGGGGGCTTTTTGTAGCTTGGACAGGATTATAACTCTGCTGGAATCCATTGCTATTGGTTTTGAGGGGCAATTGAGCACCATTGTGTTAGAGAGGATAAGATTTAAGCTATCTTCCTACAGGATACAAGTAAATAATCACTTCGGCCACAAGCGGCGCGCTTTTCTGCCTCTTTTTTGTGAGCGAGAAAGTGAGGGTGTCGACCACTATCTGTAGGATGTCGATGCCGGAATCTTCGTGAGATACCCCTTAGTAACTTTAACCATGAACTCGATTTGGAAGAACCGGTTAAAAATCATCTCCTTCAGCACCTCGACTGGGTCGGAAATCTCATCGCCTAGTTCATTTGACTGCGTGGCTTTATGTGTTGTCGCCCACGATTCTTCTGATCAGCAAAAATATCACTCGGTTCGTCTCCAGCAGCTTGTACTATAGGATTTTGGCCCTATATTTGGTCTGACCAATTTGGTCCGACCAAAAAATGTACACCTTCTGGCGCCAAGCGCTCGAAATAATAGGCGATCGATGTCCTCAAATAACACAATTAGTCATGAAATCGCCGATATTCTGCGTGACGAAATCCTTCGGCAACGCTATAGAAGTGGCGATCGTTTCCCCTCTGAGCGTGATCTCTCTACACGATTTGATGCCAGCCGCGGCGCTGTGCGCGAGGCACTGTCGCAACTGGAGCAGCTAGGGCTAATTCGCACGCAACCAGGCGGTGCGCGCGTGCAAAGCGTGAATTCCGCTAGTTTGGCGGTTCTTGGTCCCCTCTTGGCACTTGATGATCATCCAGACCCGCTTCTTGTCGATCAATTCTTGCAGACGTTTAGTGTATTGACCTCCATGACAGTAAAGAATGCCGTCAACGCGGCGTCACCAGAGCAACTTACACAGCTAAAGCAATTGCTCGTAGAATTAGCAAACCATTCTGATGATATTGAAGCTATGCAGCCTCGTTGGCGGGAATTTTTAGAGGCCATGTCGACTATTGCGGACAACTTAGTGGTTAGGCTTATAAGCAATGACCTGAAGGCACAGTTCGTGGATCAGATGATGAAACGCGGATTTCAGCCTGATTTGAAGAAGGGCTCTATAGATAGGCTGCTGACTACCCTTGGGGTGAGTTTAAGCAAACGAGATGGTGAGCTAGCAAGCAAAGCCATGCAGAATCATTTTGAGGAGCTGCGCGTGGCAGTTGGCAAAGCGATCAGGTTTAAGGCTGATCGCCATCGATCCGAGCAGTTTAGTGTGGCTTGAACAGGCATAAAGCGCCGAGTCGAGCTAGATTGGAGGTAGATAGAGTGGGGGTGCTAATCGGTTCTCTCGTATTTATAGTAGTTGTAGACATAAAAGTAGTACTACAAATGATGAAAATTTGTACAAAGTTAGAAAAATTGATGAGGAATTTTTGCTGTATTTTTTAAATCTTCTGAAAATAGTTTGGTGAGTAGCGATTCTGTTTTGGCCGCTTTGGCTATGCAAGCCCACTTTGTTGAAGTTTGCCTAGTAATCGCAGAGGTAATTAATACCACTATAACGGGTGATCAGAAAAGCTGGCTGAGCAGCCAATACTGAAAGCTCATAGACGGATAAAATGTAAAAATGAACAAACAAACAATAAATGAGATGAACGAATTATTCGTTAAATGTTGTCTAGCTCTAATGAGTTCGTTAGGGGTAGCCGTATGAAGCGCGTAGCTTTGCCTATAGCAATATTACTGGTCTCCCTACTCATTACGGGGGTGTTGCTTCGAACGCCAACAGCAGTCGTTGAATCTGCTCCGGAAATGATTCCGGTAAGTGTAAGAGTGACGGAAGTAAAACAACAATCAGTTCAGTTAGTTGTTGAATCTCAGGGTAGGGTTCAGGCAGCTCAGC
>CALKDE010000009.1 GCA_938082955.1 uncultured Pseudomonadales bacterium | reverse complement strand
CCACTGGCAATCGACTACTTTATGGAAGTAATCAGGATCGGCGATATCAGTCGGTTTCATTGCTAACCAGATTTCCTTTTTTAGTTCTTATTTTTGGAGCTCAACATCCTTGTGTCGATGGCAGATGCAGGATATTAGTATAGGGAATTGAGCTTCAATTGTAAGCAAATATGTCACTTTGTCCTGCGCTGGCATAAGGGATTCAAGATGCAGCACCGTCGTGGTTAGATTCATGCAATTTATTAAAAATACGCAGCTTTGTTATGTGCGGTTCTGCCTCGATTGCAGCTTCCAAGTCTTTGGCTGTTGCCATTGATAATGCGTCGACATCGAGCACGAGATCTACCTCAATTGTGCCGCTCAAATAGTGAAGGTCGACAGAAGCGATAGAGTGCTGATCTATCAAATTGCCCCAGCAGGCTTTCAAAGAGGCAATTACCTCTGAGCGTTCCGGCAATGGCGATTCATCTTCACTCGTCTCGTGTTGAATAGGATCAATGTGAATGAGCACCTCGGAAACGTCACCGAATTGATTAATAATTGATTTGTTTGCTAACTCGCCAAGTTGGTGACCTTCCGATACAGATATGTACGAATTAACCAGTAGCCTAACCTCTAAGATTATTTTTCCCCCGGTAGTTCGGCTACGCAGCTCAGTGATCCCTCGAATACCGTCTATGCTTAATATACACGATTCGAATTGTTCGCGGCGCTGCTTCGGTACTGCTGTATCTACGAGTTCGATCAGGCTGTCAGCGCAGAGTTCCCAGCCAATTTTGGCTATGATCATCGCTACGAACATGCCAGCAACTGTATCCATCCAGGGATAGCCCTGACGTGCACCGATAATGCCGATAAGTACGGCAACAGAGGAGATCGCGTCAGTCCTGCTGTGCCAGGCGTTCGCTCTGAGTAGGCTTGAATTCAGCTTCTTCGCTACACGCATCGTGTAGTGATATATCCATTCCTTGGTTGCTATAGATAATAGCGCGATAGCGATTCCGCCCACAGCAGGGGTGGGCAAAGGCTCATCGAGCAGCAGTCGGTTGGTACTGTCGTAAAGTAAGATGGCAGCGGTGATGAAGAATACGACACCCATGGCTATGGTGCCTAATGTCTCGAAGCGACCATGTCCGTACTGGTGGTCCGCATCGGGCTCGGCATGGGAAACCCGTGTCAAGATCAATACGAAGATGTCGGTTCCGGCATCGGTGAGAGAATGGATGCCGTCGGTTATAAGTGCGAAGGAATTGGTTACGGTTCCGCCAACTATTTTGCCGACTCCAAGCAGCAGGTCGAGCAACATACCTACTAGGGTGACATTTGTGGCTTCTCTTTTCGCGTAGTGTGGATCCATAGAATTACTAGTTTGTATTGCTCATTATGATTAGGCTATTAGGATGGATTAAGGCGCATCGTAGAGGTTTGAAATGCGAGGAGGCCGGTATCGAGTCAGGTAATAGCTGGCATTTAGGGGCCCCAAAAGAAAGCCCAACTACCGGAGGCAGTTGGGCTAAATATACTATCAAGGGAGAGATAAATGAAACAAAACCCACAATTTTGTATTACATCCATCTACACTAACTCTGACTAATCATTCAGGGGAAAGTTCCCGACTTTATTTTTGGATTTTTTAGCTTTTTTTGAATACAGTTATTTGCATCAAAAAAATCTCCAACACCTTGTAATATCTAAAGATTTATTATTTCCAAATTTTCGATTTTCAGGCTGTCGGCAGATTCTTTGTTGCAAATAATGCCGATGCTCGCCTTTTCGGGAGACAAATACAGCTGAGCAACCCGTTTTAGGTCCGCGGTGGTAATGCTTAGTATCTGTTTTCTGAACTGGGCTCGATGCGCCAAGGTGCGGCCGAAGGCTCGATTGAAATAGGCTTGCTTTGCCTCCCCTGCAGGTGAGGCAGGCTTATCGAGGCTAGCTATGACGCCTAATATCGCCTCTTCCAGTTGATGGGGTTTGTGTTCGCTCGAAATAACCCAGTCTATGGCTGCGTCGAAGTCTGCCAGTGTTTCCTGCAGGCGCGGGTCTCTATAGGAGAAAAATCGGAAGGATGCAGAGCTGGCATCTTGGCCGGCCCCGCCACCATACGCGCCGCCTTGCTCGCGTATTGCCCTATGCAGATAGCCGTTGCGCATGAAGCCGGCCAAGACTTGCAGAGGTGCGTTGTCCGCATGCCCCGAGGCAACGGTAGGGTAGGCCTTGGCGCAGAAGTTTACGGCAGTCGTCGTGCTCCATGCCTGTCTAACCCGCTCTCGTACAGGGGGCAATTCTAGAGGGCTGTCAGGAGTACCGCCACGTGAGGTTCCCCAAACACTGTCGATGTCCAAGATCAGTTGACTGCGATGCTCTGGTTCTGCAATGACAAGAAACTCCTTGTTTGCCGCTATGATTTTGTCATGTAGGGATTTGAATTTGCCCAGCAACTCGATGCGCGAAGACTTCTGTTCCATCTGAGCTCTCAATACTTTGAGTTGCTTGATACCTTCCAGTCCACCCGAACGATGGCCGAGCAGGGCGGTGGGGCTCATGCGACTGCTGGCGAGGCTCATGGCTAAGCTGTGGCCCTGGCCGGTGATGCTATTCTCCTTGCGAGCACAAATTTGCTCAATGAGTTCTTGTAGCCGCTGATCCTCATCGAAACGTACCGCATGGATAGTGCTGTGCAGCAACTTGGATATTTGGAGATGATTGTCACGCAGGCATTTCGATGAGAAAGAGATGATCGCCTTGCTCGATTGCACATCGTTCAATTCGCTGCGAATACTGCTGAAGCAGCTGATGCCGCCGCTGATTTGGGCCTGCCAGGCCTGCGTCTGAGCGTAGTCTCTGTCGCCGACACCAAACTCTGTCAGGCAGGTGGTATATAAAGGCAATACATCCAAAAGCTCTTGATCAACTTGAGGTATCGCCATTATAACTTGCTGGTAGCAGAGCCCGTTAGTGCCTTGGCCATAAAAACTAACTGGCGCCTTGCTACTGCTGAGAACCGTATCAAATCGTTCGGGTTCGCTTATGATCTCTG
This sequence comes from uncultured Pseudomonadales bacterium, assembly GCA_938082955.1. Lineage (GTDB taxonomy): Bacteria > Pseudomonadota > Gammaproteobacteria > Pseudomonadales > Pseudohongiellaceae > UBA9145. The sequence continues at coordinate 2,084 of CALKDE010000009.1, read as the reverse complement.
GGACATCTTCGAGGCCAACCTTTGGAAGCAGGCCGGGGTCATCTTCTTCGGTTTGCCGCGCGGCAAGCCGTTTGGCTTGCGTGATAATCGCCAGTTTCTCTTCATCGGCTAGCGTGCTCTTAATAGCGGCAAGTTGATCTAGTTCAGCCTGCACCTTGCGTTTCGCCAATTTTGGATCAGGTTTTAGGGTCAATCTGACTCGATGCGAGTTGTCGAGCAGTAGCTTCTGCACGAGATTAGGGATGAATCGGTCGTCCTTAATAAGTTCTCGCAGCTCGCCAAGCACAGGGTCGATGTTCAATAGCTTGATAGGGTCGCCGCGATGCATCGCCGTGGAGAGACCGGCAAGAATAAGCTGCAATCCATAAGGGTAGCTGTCCCCGGAAATTTCTCTTTGATGCAGCTCTAATTGATGCAAAGAGGCCTCAACTTGCGCGTAGGGGATGCCGTTCTTTACTACATCCTCCAGAGTCTTGATTATGAGATTCTCAACCGCTTCGCTGGATTCTGCAGTGCAGCCTTCAAGGCCCACCATCATGCTCATCTCTCGATTCGAATCTTCCAGGCCGCACATCGGTGATGGAGAGCTGCCTAAGTCGCTAGTCTCGAGTACTCGAAGTAGGGGGCTGGCGCTATTGTCAAGTAACACGCTGGAAACAAGTTCCGCACGGAAGAGTTCGCCTAGGTCAGTGCTGCGACCTAGAAGCCAGGCTAGGACTACATGGCTTTGTGGCTTATCGGATTCTTCGCTTGCATAGGACTCTTCGACGACTATAGGCGCCAGGTATCTTTTTTCATCTTTCACTTCGATATTGATGTCCAGTTTTTCGAAATGTGAAAGCGCTTGCTCGTGGAATTTCTCTTGATGATCGAATGCAGATATGTCGCCGAAGGTCATGAAAACGGCATTGCTGGGATGGTAATGGCTCTTGTAAAAATCCAGTAATTGCTGATAGCTCAGATCGGGTATGTGATCCGGTTCGCCACCGCTATTGAAATGATAGGTTGTAGTTGGGAATACGTATTTGCTGATGGTCTGCCATAAGACACTATTTGTGGAGCTCATCGCGCCTTTCATTTCATTGAAGACCACGCCCTTATACAGCAGTTCGCTATCGGAATTTTCTGGTTCTGCAAATTCGAGGCGATGGCCTTCCTGCGCAAAATCGAGTTCATGTAGGCGCGAGAAAAACGCGGCATCGAGGTAGACGGTTAGGAGGTTGTTAAAGTCTTTTTTGTTCTTACTGGCGAATGGGTAAGCGGTCCAATCACTGCTGGTGAAGGCGTTCATGAATGTGTTCAACGAGCGGCGAATCATCATGAAGAATGGATCCCTGACTGGGAACTTCTTGCTGCCGCACAAAGCCGTATGCTCTAAAATGTGGGCGACGCCTGAGGAATCCATCGGAACTGTTCTAAACGCGACAAGAAATACATTTTCGGTATTTTCGCTGCTCAGGTGGAAGTGTTTTGCACCCGTCACTGTATGGGTATACTCCTGCATAGTGATATTTAGAGAGCTAATTTCCTCGCTGCGTTGCCATTCGAAAGCGGGGTGCGATTTCGGGGGCTGGATAGAATTGCTTTGCTTGGTGTCAGGACTGCTTACTACGGCCATGCTTTGGGTTGCCTTCTGTAATTTGTATTGCTTGATGGGTTCTTGGCTGAACGTGCTCTCGCCGGCGACGTTAAGAGGGGGGTGTCTCCAGGCTGAATGTACCTAGTTTACCTGAGCGAAATTCGTTTAGTAATATTTCTGCCGTTTTGTTCAGGTCTGATCTGCCTCCTCGACCTATGGATCCTCGCTGTTTCGCGAGAGCCTCGAAGAAGGGTTCGGCCTCAGTGATGGAGCCTGGTAAATCGTATCTAGTGGCTAGGCGTTCTGGGTAGTCCTGTAATAGTAACTCGGCAAGGAACCAAGCAATGTCAGCGACCTCTACCGCTGTATTGCGAATCGTACCGGTAATAGCCAATCTGTAGGCACTCTTTTGGTCTACCAGTTTCGGCCAGAGCATGCCGGGCGTATCGATCAGGTACCAACCTTGTTGCAGCTTGACGCGTTGCTGGCCCTTGGTAACAGCAGG
>CALKDE010000008.1 GCA_938082955.1 uncultured Pseudomonadales bacterium | reverse complement strand
GGAACCAAGGCGCCGAATCTGCTCGGTGATTATGCTGCCAGACTCCTCTTTCCAATCCCATACTTTCTTAACGAATTGCTCGCGGCCGATTTCCTGGCGCGAGGAGCCGGCTGCATTTAGCTTTCGCTCCACAACCATTTGAGTTGCGATGCCGGCGTGATCGGTACCGACCTGCCAGAGCGCGGAGCGGCCGAGCATGCGGTGATAGCGGATCAGTGCATCCATAATCGCATTCTGGAAACCATGACCCATGTGGAGTCGACCAGTAACGTTAGGAGGTGGGATAACAATGCAATAGGGGTCGCCATCGCCTTGAGGTGCGAAGTAGCCACGCTCTTCCCAGGTCTTATACCAGTGATTTTCCAGTTGTTTTGGTTGGTAAGTTTTGTCCATACTAATGAGTGTTTGCCCTGCTTAAAAAAGGCGCAATTATACATGATCAAGCGGGTCTTTGCCGGATTAAGCCGCATTGGCGATCCGCCAAAACTCAGAGCTTGAAGGTTTCGATTTGGTAATTTTTACTTTTGTAGTCGCGATACCTATTCCGACCCTGCTCTAGACTCTCAGGGTCCGCGCTAATGACTTCATTGATGCGGTTGAATTGATCTCCAGCCTGACTGGCTTGCTCGCCAAGATTAATTAATACATCGGCATGTTTGGCGCCTGCCAAGTTTGTGCCCAAAGACACCGGATCGCGACTGTCGCTGCTGCCATCTTGTGTTGTATGGGGGATGAAGCTTTGGGGCGCATACTGCCAGAGTAGATCGTCTAGCAATTTCGACTGCTCGTTAGATTCTGTTTGAATATGGATGCGATGGCCCAGTGAGTAGGCTTTTTCCGTCAGCCTACACACAAATAGCAGCCGAGACTGCGCCTCGCTGTTTGGGAGTGTATAGAAATTAACTTGAGTCACGGCTTCTGGGTTCTGCTTAGCTTGTTTAGGCTTTTTGCTGGCTTAGGTAATCAACCAATAGGGCAACAGGACGTCCAGTAGCACCCTTGCGTGTGCCGGAGTGCCAAGCACTGCCGGCTATATCCAGATGTGCCCATTTAAACTTCTCTGCGAATCTAGAGAGAAAGCATGCAGCAGTTATGGTGCCAGCTCGAGGGCCGCCGATGTTGGCGATATCTGCAAAATTGCTGTTTAACAGACTCTGGTATTCTTCCCACAGCGGCAGTGGCCAGACGCGGTCGAGGCTGTTTTTTCCAGATTCGATCAATGCCTCAGTTAATTTATCATCGTTGCTGAGCAGGGCACTAACGTGCGATCCAAATGTCGCTACAGCGGCTCCAGTTAGCGTCGCTACATCGATAACACTACGCGGATTATAGCGTTCGGCATAGGTGAGCACATCACACAATACCAAGCGACCTTCGGCATCGGTATTGAGCACTTCGATAGTTTTACCGGCCATGCTCGTTACGATGTCGCCGGGCTTGGTTGCGGTGCTGCTAGGCATGTTTTCAACAGCTCCAACTAGGCCGACTATATTAATAGGGAGCTTTAATTGTGCAACTGTTGCCATGGCGCCTATGACACTTGCCGCCCCACACATATCGAATTTCATTTCATCCATCGCGCCGCCGCCTTTCAGGCTGATGCCGCCAGTGTCGAAAGTAACTCCCTTGCCAATCAATACATGGGGTTTGCTATCCGTTTTGGCTCCTTTGTATTCCATCACGATCAGCTTTGCTTCCTCAGCCGAACCGGCGGAGACGGAAAGTAACGAGCCCATTTTGAGACGGTGCATCTGTTTCTCGCCAAGGATCTTTACCTTCATACAGCTATACTTTTTGCCTATTACAGTGGCTTCGTCGGCTAGATAGCTTGGCGTGCAAACATTGCCGGGTAAATTGCCGAGATGGCGTGCGCGGTTGATGCCGCTGCCAATAGCGCTGCCAGACTTGAGGGCTTCCTCCAGTGATCTTCTGCGCGCCCCCCTATTGGGTGAGACACTGATCAGGTTCGCGCTGACCGTCTTGCTCTTCTTGCTCTTTGTTTCGTTGTACCTATAGCTCGCTGTTTCGGCTTCCTGGGCGAGCCGCTTGCAGATCCATGCAGCGGTTTCGCCTTTCACCGTTAGGCTTGCTATAGCGAAGTGGACGCTGGCAGCGTTCGATGCAAATACAGCCCCCAGTCCAGCCGTGAGCATTCTAGCGGCGCTGGGTGCATCAAGTTTCTTGCTCTCACCACCTCCCACTAGCAGTAGACGCTTGCCCTTTAGACCTACAGGGTTATAGATGAGTTGTGTCTGACCCAGTAGGCCAGTGAAGTCTCCTGAGCGGATGAGCTTGCTAATGCCTTTATTGCTCACCTTATCGGCAAGCTGCGCTTCTTCGCTTAAGCTTCCCTTGTTCCAGACGACGACAGCGATGCAATCGGAATTAATTTTATCTATGGCACCGGCCTTGATTGAATACTTCATGTTCTGATAAGCCTCTACTAACGCCGAAAAACGGCCTGAATTTTATTAAGCGATAATCCTAAAGATATTCAGACACTTAAGCAACAGCGATGGCTCTGGAGGGAGATGGAAGAAAAGTTGGCAGTAAAAAATTCACTTTTTTAAGATAAATTGACTAAAATATTGAACCTATTAGATTCATGTCTGTCTTAGTAATGTTGATGTAGTAACGTTAAAGGAGTAGCTATGCCAAGAGTAAAGGTCACCCCGCCGGATCAATTTTTGTTCAGCATGGAGCGCCGTATTGGCATCAGTGATGTGAATTACGCAAAACACCTCGATAGCATAGCGATGGTGAAAATCCTACACGAGGCCAGATTGCAGTTTCTAGCAAGTCTTGGCTTTGCTGAAGGCAATATCTTTGGCTTGGGCATGGTGGTCACCGACCTTGCGGTTGAATATCGCTCCGAGTCGTTCGCTAATGACATGCTTGTCATTGATGTAGGCGTTAGCAGCTTTAATCGTTACGGGTTTGACATTGGCCTGCAGGTCACCAACAGTGCATTGGAGACGGTGGTTTGCAATGGCAAGATGGGTGTCGTCTTCTTCGACTTCGATAGGCATCAGATCATTGATGTGCCGCCAGCCTTTAAGTCATTGCTTGGGCGCCAGGAATCTCAGGTTGCTTGATTCTTCACTCCCTGTTTTCAGCCTAACGTTACACCCCTATTTCGAGTAAACTGTGGGC
>CALKDE010000007.1 GCA_938082955.1 uncultured Pseudomonadales bacterium | reverse complement strand
AAAGACGAGGCGCGCGCCAAAGGTTATAAAATATTCGATGCAACTTGTCCGCTAGTGACTAAGGTGCACCTTGAAGTGACGAAGTTTAGTCAGGAAGGTAGAGAGTGTGTGTTGATTGGTCATCAATTCCATCCCGAGGTTGAAGGCACGATGGGCCAATATGATAAATCCGCTGGCGGTCAGATCTACTTGGTAGAGTCCGTGGATGATGCGCGTAAACTTAAGGTGAATAACGCAGGCAATTTGAGTTATGTTACTCAAACTACATTGTCTATGGACGACACTTCCAAGGTCATCGATGTGCTCAGGGAGAGATTCCCATCGATCAAGGGTCCGCGTAAGAAAGATATTTGCTATGCGACACAAAATAGACAGGACGCCGTTAAGCAGCTAGCCCTGGAGTGCGAATTGCTACTCGTGGTGGGTTCACCGAATAGCTCGAACTCAAACCGGCTAAAGGAATTGGCGCAGAGACTGGACTGTGAATCTTATCTTATCGACAGTGTCGAGGACATCGATCCAAAGTGGTTCGAAGACAAGTCAAAGTTTGGTGTTACCGCTGGAGCTTCGGCGCCGGAGGTTCTTGTGCAGCAGGTGGTAGACCGGTTACGGGAGATCTGCCATCAGGAGCCTGAAGAGTTAGAAGGAGTTGAGGAGAATATAGTCTTCAGCATGCCTCGCGATTTGCGCGGCTAAGTCTACAACCACCCAATGTTACAACGTCATTAGCTCTTCAAGTTTTTCCTGCAAGGCCGTCAATGCGCCCGACATCTGTTGTGCTTTCCCACGTTCCTTGGCAATCACCGCTTCTGGTGCATTGTCCATAAATTTTTTGTTGTTCAGCTTAGCAGATACCGCCTTCATACCAGTTTCTAGCTTCGCTATTTCTTTCTCTAAGCGAGCACGTTCGGCATCAACATCGATAAGACCAGCCATCGGCACGAGGATTTCGATATCGCCATGCAGTTGCGTAGCTGCTGCCGGCACTTCCTCCCCTGGATTGAGCCATTGGATGCTTTCTAGCTTTGCTAGCTTCTCAAGATAAGGGCGGTATTCTTCGAGTTTCGCTTGGTCGCTTTCTGTTCCCTTGTTGAGAAAAACTGGAATGGCCTTGGCCGGTGAAATGTCCATCTCGCCACGGATATTTCGAATAGCGACGATAATGCCTTTAATCCATTCGATGCTCTGCTCGGCGTTCTGATCGACATTCGCCTCGTCAGGTTGTGGATAGGGCTGCAGCATGATGCTCTCGCCCTGAATGCTCAACAGGGGGGCAATACGCTGCCAAATTTCTTCGGTAATATATGGCATGAAGGGATGCAATAGCCGAAGACTCTTCTCCATGATGTTCAATAGCATCCATCGTGTCGCCTGCGCCTCAAGGGGGTTGTTTTCCTCATCCCACAGCACTGGTTTAGAAAGTTCGACATACCAGTCGCAGTACTCGTTCCAAATAAATTCTTGGAGAGCTTGAGCGGCAAGATCGAAGCGGTAGTTTTTCATGGATTCTTCGATGCTCAATGCAGTCTGTTCGAAGCGACTGCTGATCCATTGGTCGGCAATCGATAGATGCTTAGGCGATATGCTGTGCTGGTCTAAAATCGCCTTATCCTCGCAGTTCATGAGCACATAGCGCGCAGCATTCCAGACTTTGTTACAGAAATTTCGATAGCCTTCGGTTCTGCCTAGGTCGAATTTAATGTCACGGCCCGTTGTGGCCAGCGAATAGAAAGTGAAGCGCAGGGCATCGGTGCCGTAGCCTTCAATGCCATCAGGGAATGCGTCTCGGGTATGTTTTTCTATTTTTGCTTTGAGCTGGGGCTGCATCATATCTGCCGTTCGCTTCTCCACCAGCTCGTCGAGCTCAATACCGTCGATAAGGTCGATTGGGTCGAGTATGTTTCCCTTGGACTTGGACATCTTCTGTCCCTGCTCATCTTTGACCAAGCCTGTGATGTACACTTTCTTGAATGGGATCTCACCGGTAAATTTCAGAGTCATCATGATCATGCGCGCGACCCAGAAAAATATGATGTCAAAGCCGGTTACCAGCACGTCAGTAGGATGAAAACGGTCGAAAAATTCACGGTCATTCGGCCAGCCCAGCGTTGAGAAGGTCCATAAGGCGGAGGAAAACCAAGTGTCTAAGACGTCTTCATCCTGGCGCAGAGAAACGTCATCACCCAGATTGTGTTTCTCTCTAATATCGGCCTCAGTCTTGCCGACGTAGATTTTTCCATCGTTATCATACCAAGCCGGAATGCGGTGTCCCCACCAAAGCTGTCGACTGATACACCAATCCTGAATGTTTCGCATCCAAGCGAAATAGGTGTTCTCCCAGTTCTTGGGTACGAATTCTATGTCACCATTTTCGACAGCTTTGATCGCGGGGTCGGCGAGTGATTGCACGGCGACATACCATTGGCTAGTTAGATAAGGCTCGATGACTACGCCACTGCGGTCGCCTCTAGGCACTTTCAATTTATGCGGCTCGATCGTTTCGACGAGTCCCAGAGCTTCCATGTCTTCTACAATTTTCTTGCGAGCTTCGAATCGATTCAGGCCTTGATACACCGCTGGAGCGTTCTCATTTATGCAGGCGTCGTCAGTGAGTATATTGATGATCTCTAAGTTGTTGCGTTTGCCTACTTCGTAGTCGTTAAAATCATGTGCTGGCGTAATCTTTACGCAACCTGTTCCAAATTCGGGGTCGGCATAGTCATCGGCGATTATGGGTATTTTTCGGTTACAAAGAGGCAGATCAACAAGTTTTCCGACTAGATCTTTATAACGTTCATCATTCGGATTAACGGCGATAGCGCTATCGCCCAGCAATGTTTCAGGCCTAGTCGTTGCAATAACCACATGGCGGCTCGGATCGTCGGCGAGCGGATAGCGGAAATGCCACAGCGAACCATTTTCTTCCTCGGAGATAACTTCTAAGTCGGAAACGGCGGTAAGTAGTTGTGGATCCCAATTGACGAGCCGATTGCCACGATAGATCAAACCCTCGTTATAGAGTTCGATGAACACTTTTTCAACCACGCAAGAGAGCTGTTCATCCATGGTAAAGCGTTCGCGAGTCCAATCTAGCGAGGAACCAAGGCGCCGAATCTGCTCGGTGATTATGCTGCCAGACTCCTCTTTCCAATCCCATACTTTCTTAACGAATTGCTCGCGGCCGATTTCCTGGCGCGAGGAGCCGGCTGCATTTAGCTTTCGCTCCACAACCATTTG
>CALKDE010000006.1 GCA_938082955.1 uncultured Pseudomonadales bacterium | reverse complement strand
TATTGTCCCTGATTTTGATGCTTGCCGCTTGTGGCGAACAGCAATCCAATCAGCAATCAGCTGCAGAAACTAATGTTGCCGAAATTCAAAGCGAGGCGATTGATTCGGTCGCCTCGGAGACCGTTCGTCTGAATAGCTGGTTCGATGAGCAATATGCCGAACAGCTTGACTTCAGCCCGCAGACCAAGACGCGCCTAGGTGATAAATCAGACTATGACAGTTTGAATGATTACAGCGTTGCCGCTTCCGATGAACAGCTCCGCTGGCGCAGGCAGAGTGTTGCTGCCATGCAAGCAGATTTCGATTACGGTCTTCTAAACGAGGATGGCAAACTTTCTTATGACATGTGGAGTTATTCGCTAGATCGGGCCGAGGCTGGTGTTCCCTTTAGGCAGCACAGCTACATTTTTGGGCGCGGAGGTCCACATGCTTCGCTACCTAATTTCCTGATTAACTATCATCGCGTCGATGATGTATCCGATATAGAAGCTTACTTGTCTCGATTGGGAGAGCTCGATCGGGTCTTTGGCGAGTTGCTAGACCGTGCGCGCTCTGCATCAAGGGCTGGAATTCGACAGCCGGCATTCGCCTATGATTTCGCGATGACTGAAATTGATAGAGTCACCTCTGGCGTTCCTTTTACTACCAATGATAGCTCGCCGAACTCACCGATTTGGACAGATATTCAAGGCAAGATTGAGGCTCTCGTTGAAACTGATTTGATCAGTAGCGATCAGGCTCAAAGTTACATAGCTCAGGCACAAGAAATTTTGGTGGGCGAAGTCATGTCTTCCTATCAGGAAATACTCGACTGGTTAGAACAAGATAAGGCATTCGCTTCTGAAATATCACAGGGCGCGTGGGCACTCCCTGATGGGGAAAATTACTATAATTATCGCCTCGCACAAATGACTACGCTTGCGTTCACCGCAGACGAAATTCATGAGATTGGGCTGGCAGAAGTCCAGCGGTTACATCTTGCGATGGAAGGGATAAAGAACGCTGTAGACTTTGAAGGGTCTCTTCAAGATTTCTTCATTTTCATGCGAGAGGATGACCGTTTCTACTTTCCAAACAGCGACGAGGGGCGTCAGGATTATCTTGATCTAAACAATGAGTATCTCGATGCGATCACGCTGAAGCTGCCTGAATTTTTCGGTCGTCTGCCGAAGGCGCAATTGGAGGTGCGACGGGTCGAATCGTTTAGAGAGCAAGCCGGTGCCGCCCAGCACTACGCCTCGGGTACACCTGACGGTTCCAGGCCGGGGGTGTTCTATTCGCATATGTCCGATATGTCTACACTACCGATATTTCAGCTCGAAGATGTGGCCTATCACGAGGGCAACCCCGGGCATCATATGCAGATATCAATTCAACAGGAGCTAACCGGCGTGCCTAGGTTCCGCACGCAGTATCGCACAACCGCCTACACCGAGGGCTGGGGGCTGTATGCGGAATGGCTCGCCAAAGAGATGGGCGCGTTTGAAGACCCTTATTCGGATTTCGGGCGTTTGAGCGGCGAGCTCTGGAGAGCGATTCGTCTGGTTGTCGATACGGGCATTCATGCTCAACAGTGGGGCGAAGAGCGTGCCGTGCAATATTTTATCGACAATTCTGCACAGGCTCACGGTGCGATACGTTCTGAGATCCAGCGTTACATAACTGGGCCAGGGCAGGCTACGGCCTATAAAATCGGCATGATGAAATTTCAGGAGCTTCGCGGGAATGCTGAGTCGGCACTAGAAAACGATTTTGATATACGAACATTCCACGATGTAGTACTTGGCGCAGGTGCGCTGCCGATGCCATTGCTTGAGTCGAGAGTAGATCGCTGGATCGAAGAAGTTCAATCAGACCTAAACTAACCATCAGAGAGTTAGAAATGAGAATGACTAATAGACTTTGGATGAGATTATTTCTTATCAACTTATTGTCCTGCTATATTCATTTCACCAACGCAGCCGAGATTGTGTCAGCGGAGTCAGTGGGCATGTCTTCCTCTGCATTACTTGAAGCTACGTCACGCCTGCAGCAGCATATCGATGATGGTGAGTTGGCAGGTGTCGTTGCAGCGGTCGCCAGAGATGGCAAGTTAGTCTATTTCGAATCCCTGGGTAAGCTTAATCTCGACACTGGCAAACCGATGCAAGACGATGCGTTGTTTCGAATTTATTCGATGGCGCGTGAAGTTACTAGCGCAGCCGTTCTCAAGTTATATGAGGAGGGTAAGTTTCAATTAGACGACCCTATAAGGATGTACTTGCCGGAGTTCGAGGACCAGCGGGTATTGTTGGATTCATCTAGCACAGATATTACACAAACTAAGGCGCGCACCGGTGATATCACGGTCGCCAACCTTCTTACTCATACATCGGGCTTGGGTAGCCGCAGCTCCGCACTGTACCGAGAAAACAATGTAAGAGATAAGAACATTACATTGGATCAGATGACCTCCAACGCAGCACGCGTTCCCTTGTTTCAAGATCCAGGCACACAGTTTCGCTATGGGATACATGCCACCATATTAGGAAAGTTGGTAGAAGTTTGGTCGGGACAGCCATTCGAAAAATACTTGCAAGAAAATATTCTCGATCCCCTTGAGATGGACAGCACAATGTTCTGGGCAGAAGGAGGCGACGAGGATCGGTTGGCAGAACTTTATCGGCCCACTAATGGCCAATTGGTGCCGTACAAAATAGAATCCGTGCCGTGGACATCGCAGCCGACATTGATCGAAGGTGGTGTAGGCCTGTTATCCAGCGTACCAGACTTTCTAAATTTTTCGCAGATGGTTTTGGATAATGGAAAATTCAATGGGGAAACCATCCTCAAAGAAGAGACCGCAGCTTTAATATATCAAAATGGTGTTCCTGATCAAGCCATGCCTATTGGTGACAGTGGTTACTGGCTAGGTTCCGGCTGGACCCTAGGCGGCTTTAATTTGGTTATGAATCCAGCAGAATATAATTTTCCTGTTTCCCAAGGAACTATCTGGTGGGATGGTTCTGCGGCTACGCGCTTCTTCATAGACCCGAAGGAATCTACAGTGATCGTTATTATGGCTCAAGTTTCGCCGTCTAGCGGCGGAGGCTTCCGAGAAATATTCAGCGAGATGATTGATAAGGCGATTATAAAACGCAGGTAGAAAGGCTCTAGTCGGGCTTAGGGTTTTGCATCATCATTGAATTGATAAGCTTGGGTAGTTCGTTTGTGTCGGAGGATTTGGCTACCAATAAGGCATTTTTATGATCAATAAGAATTACGTCGGCTGACAGAAGCAGGCGATGCGAGAGAAATAGGCCCTGCATGATAAATGTAAACACTTTCAACGCTCAGCTAACAGCTGATAGTTTCTGATAGAGCTATATCTAGCTCCTTCAGGCTGAGTCTCGGAACGCAAAAGATAAAAGGAGTCGACGCTCAGGTCACTCCATCGAGCCCTATCCGAGCTCTATCCGCGCTGTCTTCGAGGGGGCATGGATCGCAATTGCAGGCGATATCGAATAAAATCCCTAATCCTTCTCTATTCAGTTTATTAAGCTAAAAATCTGAGCCACAGTAATGACAATACACTCCGAACATCTCGAAGAAGCGAATATTGAACTAGCCGAGTTGAAGCAGCAGGTGCTGGTTGCTTGTTCTTATATAAAAGAGAAATGCTCTAGTGATGGAGACTTTGACGGAAAGCTATTAGATAACTGGCAGCTTCCCAGCTACGAATTGGCATTCTGTATGGCGGAGCTGTCGGCCGCAATGGCATTTAGTGACTACGCGCAGAAATTAACCACACAAAAATTCACACAGCAACTTGCGCTGAGCTTTTGCGCAGAGACCTTGCAGAGCGTTCTAAATCGCTTAGTCGCTCGGGCAACTGACGTCGGTCTAGATAGAGCAAAATTATTGGAAATGCACGTGGGGGCTGTTTATAGGAAGCTACTAGACACGTACGCGAGTGCAGGATTTCTGTCGAGTCTAGGCAGTGAGATAGTTGGAAATGATATTCAGCGCCTGCCCTCATTATTGAGCGAAGAGAAGGAACTCGTGCGAGAAACGTTTTACCGTTTTGCCAATGAAGTAGTGCTGCCGCTTGCCGAACAGATCCACCGTTTTGATGAAGACATTCCCGACGTAATCCTTCAAGGCGCAGCAGAACTAGGTTGTTTCGGTACGTGTATACCGGAACGATTCGGCGGGCTCCAGCCAGACGATCGTCCAGATAGTCTTAGCATGATCGTTGTGACAGAAGAACTATCTCGGGGCTCCCTTGGCGCGGCAGGTAGCTTGATAACGAGGCCGGAAATCGCCGCACGAGCGCTGCTCAGTGGTGGAACCGGGCAGCAACAACAGAAATGGCTGCCTCTGCTTGCCTCAGGGGACATGCTCTGTGCGATCTCTATCACCGAGCCCAATACCGGCTCTGATGTCGCTGCGGTTTCTCTTAAAGCAACTTCAGCCGAGAACGGATGGCTGCTTAATGGTAGCAAGACATGGTGCACCTTTGCGGGGAAGTCACAGTTGCTTGTCGTATTGGCGCGTAGCAAGAAGGACTCTTCACTAGGCTATAAAGGACTTAGTTTGTTTCTAGTAGAAAAGCCGTCGTTCAGCGGGCATGATTTTAAGCATGTACAGCCCGATGGTGGTTCTTTAACTGGAAAGGCCATTGCAACTATCGGCTATCGCGGCATGCATTCCTATGATTTATTTTTTGAAGACTTTTTCGTTCCAGCTGAGAATCTTGTTGGTGAGGAAGCGGGCGAAGGCAAGGGGTTTTATTTCACCATGGCAGGCTTCGCTGGCGGAAGAATCCAGACAGCTGCGCGCGCGACGGGTTTGATGCAGGCTGCATTCGAGCGCGCGCTCTCCTATGCAAAAGGCAGGAAAGTATTCGGTAGCGCTATCGCAGATTACCAACTTACTCAGATTAAATTGGCTAGGCTGCTGGCGACACTCACAGCAGCGCGGCAATTTAGCTATGCTGTAGCGGAATTAATGGATGATGGTGCCGGTCAGATGGAGGCTAGCCTAGTGAAATTGTTTAGTTGCCGCGCTGCCGAGATGCTATGCCGTGAAGCATTGCAGATTCATGGGGGCATGGGCTATGCAGAGGAGTCGGCGGTAAGTCGCCTTTTCGTGGACGCTCGCGTACTTTCTATATTTGAGGGTGCGGAAGAAGTTTTGGCAATTAAAGTTGTTGCTCGAGAGTTGATCGAAGGATCTACCTGAGGCTCTTGGTCAAAATCAGGGCCAGTCGATGCGCAAGATCAATAGGGATAGGGTATTTAGTCGAACAAGCTAGACTATAATAGTCCCAATTAAATCATCTCGAATAAATCGTGGAGCAAACTTGCAAGCCTTACTAAGTGGAATGCGTGTAGTTGAGGGGAGTGCTTTTATAGCCGCTCCCTCCGGTGGAATGACGTTGGCACAACTGGGAGCGGATGTTATTCGCTTCGATCAGATCGGGGGCGGCATCGACTATCGCCGCTGGCCGGTCACTGACAAAGGCAAGAGTCTGTATTGGCACAGCTTGAACAAAGGCAAGCGCTCCTTCGCTGTCGACTTCCGCAAACCCGAAGGGAAGGAACTTATCACGCAGCTCATCTGCGCTGATGGTGAAGACGCTGGTATCTTTCTTACAAACTTTCCTGCGAAGGGTTGGCTTGCTGAGACAACACTGCGCGCGCGGCGCCAAGATCTCATCTACCTCAATCTAACCGGGGATCGCCACGGCGGCAGTGCCTTGGACTACACGGTTAACAGCAAGGTGGGGCTACCGTTTCTTAGCGGCGATGGCGAGAGCCCGAGTAATAATCCCTTTCCAGCCTGGGATGTCATAGCCGGTCAACACATCGCCCTAGGTTTGCTTACTGCCGAGCGGCACAGAAGAATTCATGGTCAAGGTCAGTTTATACGACTTGCGCTAGCCGACGTTGCTCTGGCAACTATGGGGCATCTAGGTTATCTAGCCGAGGCAGAGGTGAACAAGCAGTCCCGTCAGCCTGTCGGCAACCACGTGTTCGGTAGCTTCGGCCATGACTTCAAGTGCATGGATGGCGAGCGCGTGATGATAGTTGGAGTCAGCCCGAATCAGTGGAATGCAATAGTGCGGGTCACGCAGACACAGGCACAGGTTGCAGAGCTGGAAGCGAGTCTAGGTCTCAACTTTAGCAATGAGGGTGATCGTTTTAAGGCGCGCGAAAAATTGAAGGAACTCTTCCAGCCCTGGTTCGGTCAACGAGATTCGCACTCAGTGCATCAAGCGCTCGATCAAGCATCCGTATGCTGGGGACCGTATCAAACGATACAGCAACTTGTTCAGAGCGATAGTGACTGCAGCATTGACAATCCGTTGTTCGAAAAAGTGGAGCAGCCGGGTATCGGTGAGTATCTAATGCCATCGAATCCACTAAACTTTGAGGGCTTAGGAAACGTCCCGGTGACACCTGCACCCGTGCTTGGTCAGCATACCGATGAAATACTTGAGCTCACGCTCGGCCTCTCCAGGGGTGAGATTGGCAAGCTACATGATAGCGGTGTAGTAGCTGGTCCAAGCGCGTAAAGTAAACTTGTTTAGGTAGCCCAGCCACCCGCCAAAGGAATTATCTGTCCTACCATATGGCTGCAGTCTTCATGCGAGAGGTAGGCGGCAAGTTGTGCAGTTTCGCTTGCCGCGCCGATTTTTCTCGTAGGCACATTACGTTTTACGTGTTCTAGAAATTTTTCATTCTCGAGAATATCGTCTGGATAGTAGGTGTTGTTGTTGATGTAATTCTGCGCGATCGCATTTACCTGAATATTGCTGCGTGCCAACTCTAGTCCAACCGCTTTGATGAAACCGTTTTGTGCACCGCGTGCCGCACAGTAGGCGGCATTATTTGGGATGCCACGCAGCGGTGCGGCACTGGTTACCGCGATAATTTTTCCACGCTTTCTCGCTAACATTTGCGGCGTGACTGCACGCACAAGATACATCAGCGGATGGACTAGCGAATCGAACAGTAGATTCCAGTTTTCATTGTCGATGCTCTGCACCGGTCCCGTCATCGGTGGCTCGGCAAGATTAGCAACGAGGATGTCAATGTCGCCAGCATTGGCCACGAGTTCGTTGACTTCTTGTTCGCTGTGCATCAACGATGGGCCGGCGATTACATTGATATCAAGCTCTTCAAACTTTTCCTTGATCGCCTTGCCCATGTATCTATCGCAGCAAGTTACTAGTGCGGTTCTAGTAGTCATCATCCGGCCTCATTTTGATTCGAATTCATTTGAATTAAGTGTAAAACAAACTTCTCTAAGGTCTCATAGGGTTGGCAGCCAACGACGACCAAGTCATTGCTAAAGAATGTCGGCACGCCCGTGACGCCAGTCTCACGAGACCGCTGCCAGTCTTCATCTACCGCTTCCTTATATTCTCTGTCAATGATTACGCGTCGCGCCTCAAGAGCATCCAAACCAACAGCTTGGGCAATCACGACTAACTCATCGACATCGCCAATATTTTTGTTGTCTACAAAGTAGGCCCGATAGAGTGCGTCATGTATCGCCTCGCCGCCTGGCTTGCTGTCGGCCCATTTGCCAAGTTCCTGTGCAAGTCGACTATTGAAGGTATGGGTGCGGTCACCGTATTCCAACCCAGCCTCAGCCATCAGTGTCTTCATTCGCTCACGCATAGGCGCGAGATCACGCCCAGCAAACAGCTGTGCTAAGGACTTTCCCTCCTGTGGCGTTTCCCGGTGAAGCGGGAAATGAATCCAACGTGTTTTCACTGGATAATTCTGCTTCAGTTTTTCAATACTCACGGTACTGAGGTAACACCAAGGTCAAATGTAGTCGGTAAATATGTCTAATACGATCTCGTTCATGGGTGGATTCTCTTAATATAGTTCAACAATCGCCTCAAATTAGGTCGCAAACGCTCCAATATAGTGACAATGAGGTATACTGCGAGCCAGCTTTAGGGCTCGATCAGTCATTCTATGATGGCTGAAGGGCGTAGAAAACTGTTAAAATACATAGTATCGAATTTAATAAATTATAGAATAAAATCAGTAAGTTAATGGGGTTAACGTTTATGCGAAAATTAATCAATTCGGTTGCAGTCGCAGCTGTATTACTCGTACCACAACTCAATTTAACGGCGCAGAGCGATGAAGCTCTGGCGGTTATGGTTCCAGGAGGCGG
>CALKDE010000005.1 GCA_938082955.1 uncultured Pseudomonadales bacterium | reverse complement strand
GCCAGAATTTGCGGTATAGTTGCGCTCGGAGAAAATTCATATGTCAGATAATAGTCAAGTGACAGAACTAATCGACAAATTTGGGAGACGGGTGGACTATATCCGCCTGTCCGTTACTGATCGCTGTGATTTTCGCTGCGTGTATTGCATGACCGAAGACATGACATTTCTGCCGCGCGATCAGATTCTTTCCCTTGAAGAGCTATACCGTGTTGCAAAAGTGTTTACTGAATTGGGTGTTAAGAAGATTCGGTTAACAGGCGGCGAGCCATTGGTACGCTCTGATGTGATGTCACTAATAGAGAAATTGGGTGCGCTTGAAGGGCTCGAAGAACTTCTCCTAACTACCAATGGAGCACAGTTGGAAAAATATGCGATCCCACTAAAGGCCGCTGGTGTAAATAGAATTAATATCAGTATTGATAGCCTTGATGCTGAACGCTTCAAACGTATCTCGCGTGTTGGAAAGCTCGACAAGGTACTGGCAGGAATAGATGCGGCAAATGCAGCAGGGTTCGAGCGAATACGGCTGAATTCTGTCGTCATGAAAGGCTACAACGAGGATGAGGTGCTAGATTTAGCGAGCTATGCTGTTGAGCGCGAAATTGATATCTCGTTCATTGAAGAAATGCCACTTGGCGAAGCCTCAGACCATGCTAGAGAAGAGACTACCTGCAGTAATACTTGGGTGAGAGAAAAGATCGCCGAGAAATATAAGCTCGTTGATAGCGCCGAAAAAACGGCTGGACCTTCTCGTTACACAAAAATCGCGAATCACAAAACCCGTATAGGCTTTATATCGCCAGTCACGCACAATTTTTGCGAAGACTGTAATCGAGTCCGCGTTACGGTAG
Organism: uncultured Pseudomonadales bacterium; assembly: GCA_938082955.1. Classification (GTDB taxonomy): domain Bacteria; phylum Pseudomonadota; class Gammaproteobacteria; order Pseudomonadales; family Pseudohongiellaceae; genus UBA9145. The sequence continues at coordinate 9,805 of CALKDE010000005.1, read as the reverse complement.
AAGGGCGGTTGCTGCTCTGTCTCGGCAATGAGCACTCAGTGGATTTACGCTCTATTTTGCGTAACCCAGACAATGGCGATGATGTTTTAAAGCGGGCTTTAATAGACTCTATGCAGATAAAGCCAGAGCGTCATTTCTTCTATGATAAAGATCACGCTCAGCCGATTCGTCTAATGAACATGACTGGCGGCTAGCTCCAACCCGCGTGCCGGTACCTTGGCCGCATTAGAAACAATCGATAACACAGAGAGCGCAAAATGCCTTCCCTTATTCCGTTGAATATTGCAGTGGTAACAGTTTCCGATACACGCACACCCCAGACGGATAAATCCGGTGTGGTACTCGTCGAGAGATTACAAAGCGCAGGGCACAAGTTGCACGGGAAGACGATTGTCAAAGATGATGTTTGTCAGTTGCAAGCGGAAGTTTCTTCATTAATCGCGGACTCAACCGTGCAGGCGATCTTGCTAACAGGCGGCACTGGCTTTACCGCGAGAGATAATACAGTCACCGCTATTCAGCCTCTATTGGATACTCCCATTGAAGGGTTCGGCGAATTGTTTCGGCAACTCTCTTATCAGGAAATAGGCAGCTCTACTATTCAATCCCGTGCTTTTGCCGGATTGGTTAATGGAGCGATATTGTTCTGTGTGCCTGGTTCGCCAGGTGCTTGCGCGACGGCCTGGGATAAGATTATTTCACAGCAGCTAGACAGTACCCATAAGCCTTGTAATTTTACAGATAAGCTTAGGCAGAATTAAGTCGTCATGATTGATAATGCGCTGCAGCTGAGAGGGCTGTGGTGTTGTGTGGGGTATTTTTTTCGTGACACATAAAAAAACACCAGCTTAATTATCTTATTTAAGCTGGTGTCTAGTCAGTGCATAAATCAATTAAAGGGCTTTGCATAAAGCCTCCTATTCGAATTGGCTTAGACGGTTGCGTATACGATTGCAACTGGAACTGCTAGTGCAGCTACTACCAGTAGAACACTGATAACTGTCGCTTCGATAACCGGCCGTGCTCTGTTGAGTGCTTTGCTCATTACTATCTCCTGGGTTTAATGGCATGGGTTTAGGTCGATCTGGCCTTCCCTCTGAACTACGGGACGTATAGTAACACATCTTGAGATAATAAGTAACATTAATGGAGATTTTGTGTTAATTCTTCGTTTGTGTAACGTGTAGTAACAAATATTAATAACTCTTTTAGTTCAGTTACTTACGCTTCAATTTCTTGGGTTTCCTAGTTATATTATCAAAAATATTATTGTTTTGAATTATAAAAAGCATATAGATAACTGAAATATAACAACAAATATTTAAGTAACTATATGTAACACTTCTCAAAAGTCACTGGGCAACCGGGGTTTAGGGCGATGTGGCGACATCGTCCGATGAGAATAGCGAGAGGGTGCTGCATCCCTTACACTGGACCCACACCGGTATTGGGTGACGAATAAAAAGGAATTGTTCATGCGCATAATGACATTTAACTGCAACGGCATTCGCGCTGCTGCGAGAAAGGGGTTCTTCGATTGGTTGCCCGAAGCAGATGTTGATGTGGTTTGCCTGCAAGAAACCAAGGCGCAAGTGGATCAACTAAGCGACCCCGTGTTTCATCCAGAAGGCTATCACTGTCACTACTTCGATGCTGTGAAGAAGGGGTATTCAGGCACGGCATTGTATTCGCGCAAAAAGCCGAAGAAAGTAAAAAAGGGCTTAGGGTTTGAATTGGCTGATACAGAAGGGCGCTATATTCAGGCCGATTACGACGGACTAAGCGTTGCTTCTCTCTACCTGCCATCAGGGTCTAGCGGGGATGAGCGGCAAGCTAGAAAAATTAGCTTCATGGGTGACTTTATGACGCATATGAAAAAGCTGAGCAAGAGTAAGCGCGAAATTATTGTGTGTGCAGATTGGAATATTTGTCACAAGGAAATAGACTTAAAGAATTGGCGGCCGAATAGGAAAAACTCTGGGTTCTTACCCGAGGAAAGACAATGGTTAGATGTTCTTTACGACAAAGTGGGTTACGTGGATGCTTTTCGGCGCGTGAACGAGCAGGCTGATCAATATTCCTGGTGGTCCAACCGCGGTCAGGCGCGCGCCAACAATGTAGGGTGGCGACTCGATTATCAAGTTGTTACTGAAGGAATTGCGAAGAAGACCAGGTCGGCGGAAATCTATACTGCACAAAACTTCTCTGATCATGCGCCGGTTATTCTTGATTACGCCGATTAGATTGAGCAGAATCAGGTGCGGGTACAAGTTGCGATGTAATGACAAACGGATAGAGGAATGATGCAAAATACGTCTGATACAAAAGGCTTCAAACACACTCTTAATTTGCTGCTTGCGCTCATGCTTTCGCTTATAAGTGTTGGCGCAATTGGACAACCCTTGCAAGCGATTATAGATACCTCAAAAGGGGAGATCGTAGTGCAGTTAAACCAGAGGGCGGCGCCAACGACAGTAGCTAATTTTGCGAACTTAGCTATGCGTGGTTTCTACGATGGATTGACGTTCCATCGTATGGAAAGAAATTTCATGGTGCAAGGTGGTGACCCCTTAGGTAATGGCACTGGTGATGCGGGTTATAAATTTTCTGGAGAGATCGTGCTGCATCACAATCAGCCAGGCATTATTTCAATGGCAAATTCGGGGCCAGGAACTGACGGCAGCCAATTTTTTCTTACACACGTAGCCACCCCTTATCTGAACGGGAAGCATTCGGTCTTTGGCAAAGTGTTAAGCGGCATGCCGATTGTTAACCAGCTAAGGCGCCGGGATACGATAAACAGTATCGTGATTGAGGGTGATACCAGTTCATTGTTCGAGCGCAGAAGAGTGCTCCTGGGCGAATGGAATGCAATACTGGATATCGAATTTCCAGACCTTCGGCCTGCGCAATAGATTAACTGCTGAAAGAATTGATCGCGTTCAAAGAGCGCGTTTAAATGGCTTAACAACGACGCGTTAATAGACGCCTGCTGTCTGGTAGGGGGCAGCATCGGCCCAAGCTTGAGCCTGCTCTAAATTATCAAACTCTGCAATGACAAGGCTGCCGCTAAATCCAACCTCCCCGGGCTCGAAAGAATCTATAGCCGGGTGTGGCCCAGCTACTACTAAGCGATTCTGTGATGCGAGATAGTTCAATCGATCAAGGTGCGCTGGACGTGCCGACTTTCTTTTTTCAAGGCTCTGGGGGACGTCTTCACTCATTATCGCGTAGTGCATATTCCCTTGCTAAGCGGATTCTTCATTGGCGGCTTCGTGTCCGCCTTCATCGTCCACTTCGATATATTTCGCTAGAATTGGCATCTGCGCGAGGACGAAACCGAAGGTGAGTATTAAATTACCGAACACCTTAAATTTTATCCAAAGCTCTTCGCTTAGAGTAAACGCAACAATCAAGTTGATCGCGCCTAGTACAATGAAATAGAAGATCCACATAGTATTCAGCTTGTACCAAACTTCTTTAGGCGCACTGACCGCATGCCCCATCATATGTTCTATGGCTGGTTTTTCACCGAAGAAACGAGAGGCTATAAATACCGTGGCGAATATCCAGTTTACGATGGGTGCTTTCCACTTCAGGAAGTCGGTGTTTCTAAAAATGATTGTTGGAATACAGAAGAGGACGACAGCAACTAGGGTTATCCACTGAAATTTGTCCAATCTTTTCTGGCGGACGAATAACGCGCCGTATACCAATAACGAGGCAGCGAGCAAAAATTCAGCGGCACTGAATACGCCTCCAATGCTGTGATCAAAGCCGGCAATACTGATTGCGCGTTCATCCATTGCCCATACGCTGAAAAATACCAGTAGGGGAATGTAGTCAATAAGCTGTTTCATTCACAAAAATCTCTAAAAGCCCAATCGGCACATGGTAATCGATTTGCAGAAAGGTGTCTGCTTTTGTAGGCCAATGTAATAGAATCAGCTGTTTTTTGCATCCTCAGCATGTTGGCTACTAGGCAAGTGGGTACATGAGTGATTTCTTGCAGGTACATCCTTCCCACCCGGAAGACCGAAATATCAAGCAGGTTGCGAGCGTTCTGCTTGCCGGTGGCGTTATTGTCTATCCTACAGATTCGACCTATGCGCTTGGTTGTCATATAGGTGATAAGGGTGCGCTGGATCGTATCCGCCGCATTCGACAGCTCGGTGATAAGCATAATTTCACCCTTGTTTGTAAGGATCTGTCGTCCTTGGCCAGCTATGCCCAGGTACATAATAGTGCCTATAGAATATTGAAGGCCTACACACCTGGGCCCTATACCTTTATCCTCAAGGCAACGCCTGAGGTGCCAAGAAGGCTGCTGCACCCGAAAAAGAAAACCATCGGTTTGCGGGTGCCAGATAACGTGATCGCTCAGGCTATTCTAGAAAAAATGGGCGAGCCGATCATGAGCACGAGTTTGATCCTCCCGGATGAGGGTGAGCGCCTAATAGATCCTTATGATATGAAGTTGAAGGTAGGTAAACTTGTAGACTTAATCGTAGATGGCGGCGTCTGTGGTGTCGAGGCTACCACTATGATTGATCTGGTGGATGGCATCCCCGAGGTCATTCGCGAAGGAAAAGGCGACTCAGAAACTTTTCGATAGCGATCGCATTGCAGGTTATAATCAGCAACTAATTAACACAATCAGTTTACACACTCAGGAGAGCGAATTGTCCAAGGTGGATTCACAGCAGCGAGTATTATCAGGCATGCGACCCACGGGTCGTCTGCATCTTGGCCATATGCACGGGGTACTCAATAACTGGGTAAAGCTGCAGCACGAGTATGAGTGTTTTTTCTTCGTTGCTGACTGGCACGCGCTGACCACCCACTACGATGATTCGATGTCGCTCCAGCAACATATCATCGATATGGTAATTGACTGGCTGGCAGTGGGGGTGAATCCTGGGTCGGCGGCTCTGTTTGTTCAATCCCGTGTGCCCGAGCATGCGGAATTGCATTTACTGCTCTCGATGATCACACCTCTTGGTTGGTTAGAGCGTGTTCCGAGCTACAAAGATCAGCAAGACAAGCTGAAAGAGAAAGATTTGGCCACCTATGGCTTCCTCGGTTACCCCTTATTGCAGGCCGCCGACATTCTCATTTACCGAGCAGGTTATGTGCCTGTGGGGGCCGACCAGGTTGCTCATGTTGAGCTTACTCGTGAAACTGCTAGAAGATTCAATCATATCTATGGGCGCGAGCCCGGTTTTGAAGAGAATGCTATGGCGGCAATCAAGAAGATGGGTAAGAAGGCTGCAAAGCAATATAGCAATCTGCGCACTGCCTATCAGGAGCAGGGTGATCATGAGGCGCTCGAAAAGGCGAAAGCTCTGCTCAAGGAGCAGCAGAATATTTCGATCGGCGATTCGGAGCGACTATTTGGCTATCTCGAGGGAGGTGGCAAGATGATATTGGCCGAGCCGCAAGTGCTGCTAACCAAATCCGCGAAGATGCCCGGTCTCGATGGACAGAAGATGTCCAAATCTTATGAGAACACCATTACTTTGCGGGAGCCATTGGATCAGGTGGAGAGAAAGATATCTAGGATGCCGACTGATCCTGCGCGTGTTCGCCTGACAGACCCCGGCGACCCAGAGAAATGTCCAGTATGGCAATTGCACCAAACCTATTCGACTCAGCAGACCAAGGAATGGGTTGTTGATGGCTGCACTACTGCTGGAATTGGTTGCCTTGAATGCAAGAAGCCAGTCAGCGACGCGATCATAGCCGAGCTAGAGCCGATTCAAAAAGAGGCTGCCCAATATGAAAAGGACCCCGATATTGTGAGGTCTATCATTGCCGAGGGTTGTGAGACAGCCAGAGAGGCGGCGAAGGAAACGCTGCAGGATGTTCGTGAGGCAATGGGCCTGGGGAAGTGGTAATTGATTTGCGCCTTGAGGTCCTTCAGGTGAGCATTTACCACCTAGTTGAGGTAAAATTCGATTCACTGTAAGAACTCAAAGTAGACTAGCAGATTGACCATTATCGGCACCGAAGCAGACCCGGAAAACACTGAGCTACAGGGACTTCCCTCTACACCAGAAGTGGTTGACCCCAACGCTCCGGAACAGCATGAACTGCCCTTCGCTATAGTTGCTGGGGAGGTTATGACGCAGGCCCCGAAAGACCTCTATATTCCACCCGATGCATTAGAAATATTCCTCGAAGCCTTCGAAGGCCCGCTCGATTTATTGCTTTATCTTATCAAGCGACAGAACATTGATATCCTTGATATCAATGTTGCTGACATTACCGATCAATACATGAATTATGTCGACCTTATGGAATCTTGGCAGTTCGAGTTGGCTGCGGAGTATTTGGTTATGGCGGCGATGCTGGCCGAAATCAAATCGAGGTTATTGCTGCCCAGACAGGGTGTGGAAGAGGCGGAAGAAGGTGATCCTCGCATGGAGCTTATCCGCCGGCTGCAAGAATATGAGCGTTTCAAACAGGCCGCTCAGGACGTCGATGAGTTACCACGCATGGACAGGGACATCCATCGTGCCGGCGCTGCATTGCCCGAGATTGAGCGACTAACCGCCGACCCAACAGTGGACCTAAAAGAAGTGTTAATTGCGCTCTCCAGCGTTCTTAAGCGCGAAAACAATTTCGGTCACCATCATGTGCAAATGGAGACGCTTTCGACCCGCGAGAAAATGTCTGAAATATTAGTCCGTATATCGAATCAGAAGTTTGTGCCGATGGTATCGCTATTAATACGCGAAGAAGGCAGGTTAGGGGTGGTCGTGACATTTTTAGCCATAATGGAGTTGATCAAAGACTCCATGATCGAAATAGTCCAGTCGGAATCCTTCGGGCCGATTCATTTGAAATCTAGAAGCTAATAGTGGTAAGTGCGCAGCATGAGTGATGTTGATAACAAAGTAAAAATGATCGTAGAGGGCTTGCTGCTCGCTGCTGGCCGGCCACTTACCTTGGATAATATTATTCAGGTGTTTAGTAAAGAAGAGCAGCCGGACCGAAAAGAGCTAAAGCTGGTAATGGAAAGCATTGCCGAGGATTGCGCTGACCGCGGCTTCGAGCTCAAGGAAGTGGCTTCCGGCTTTAGATTTCAGGTGAAGCAGGAACTCAGCGAATGGGTTGCGAAACTCTGGGAAGAACGTCCGCCACGTTACACCAGAGCGCTGCTGGAGACCTTGGCGCTAGTCGCGTATAGACAGCCAATAACACGCGGCGATATCGAAGAGATACGTGGCGTGGGAGTGAGCTCAAATATTGTCCGCACATTGTTGGATAGAGAGTGGATTCGGGTTGTCGGTCACCGAGATGTGCCCGGTCGCCCAGCAATGTTTGCGACCACGAAGCAGTTTCTAGATTATTTTAATCTAAAGAGCCTGCAGGACTTGCCGCCACTTTCTGAGATAAGGGATCTAGCGGTGGCCGATCCTGAGTTCGATCTTGAAGATGATCTGGCGGACCAACGCATTCTCGAACTTCCAGAGGAAGTCATAGACGAGAACAGTATCGAGTTAACTGATTCGGATAAGGCTGATTTAATCGCCGAAGAAGAAGCAATCGAACTCTCTAAGAAGCCGCTTGATGAAATTCTGCAACTGCCACCAGAGTTACAATACCCTACTCAGGTTGATGAAGAAGACGAAGAGCCAGACGCCGAGGATGTCGAATTCGAAGAAGAGTTTGGCATCAAGGAGTTAGATGAGACGCTAGAGGCGATAGAGGCGATAGAGGCGATAGACAGTAAAGTCAGCGAATCCGAATCCGAATCCGGATCAGCTGAAGGTGAGGGAGACGCCTCGGAAGAAGAATCGGCAGGGATTGAGTTTAGTGCGAATGATGATGACGCCGGCACTATGGTTCAGCACTGATCGATTTGTCGGTACGCTAAAGCTATTCACAAGAACCCCATTAACATAAAACGAATAAATCATGACTGAGAAGCTTCAAAAAGTATTGGCACGCGCCGGCTTCGGTTCACGCCGAGAAATCGAAACCTGGATCGCAAAGGGCCGCATTAAGGTCAATGGTAAAGTTGCCGTTGTCGGCGACCGCGTGACTGACGACGATAAAATTATTGTCGATGGGAAGAAGTTGGCGCCGCAGAAGAAAATTCGAGAAGATCGCCGCGTAATTCTTTACAACAAACCTGAGGACGAAGTGTCAACTCGAAGTGATCCTGAGGGAAGGCGAACTGTCTTCGATAAACTTCCTCCCTTGAAGCATGGTCGCTGGGTATCTGTTGGGCGTCTCGATTTAAACACTAGCGGTCTAATGTTGTTTACGACTGATGGCGAACTGGCTAATAAATTGATGCATCCAAGTTCCGAAATTGAGCGCGAGTATGCAGTTCGAATCTTGGGAGATGTCACGCCTGAGATGGTGCAGGAGATGCACAAGGGCGTGATTATTGAAGATCATCTTTGCCGCTTCACCGACATTCAGCACTACGGAGGCGAGGGGGTTAATCAGTGGTATCACGTCGTGTTGCTGGAAGGCCGCAATCGCGAAGTGCGAAAGCTGTGGGAATCACAAGGCGTGAAGGTGAGTCGCTTGAAGCGTGTTCGTTTCGGGCCGTTATTCATCCCAAGCTCAGTAGTGAAGGGCAGATTCAATGAGCTGGGTAAGACCGAAATCGAGAAACTGCTTAAATTGGTTAATAAAGAGACTGAGCGACCGGTTCGCAATAAACCGGACTAGGCCTGCTCAAAACCCCTCGCATTCAACGCTTGCCCGTGAATGCTCTGGGCTTCTTCGCTCATCAAATAGAGATAGACTGGCATAAGTGATTCCGCTGTCGGCAGCGTCTGCGGATTTTCCGCAGGATAGGCATCGCGCCGCATATTTGTACGCGTCCCACCGGGGTTTAAGCTATTAACACGTATCGAGGTGGTGTTCTCCAATTCCTCGGCTAGTGTCTGCATCAAGCCTTCTAAGGCAAATTTCGATACAGCATAGGCTCCCCAAAATGCTCGACCTACCCGTCCCACACTCGACGAGATGAAGAGCAGTCGCGCGCTTTTCGATCGAGTCAAGGCAGGTATCAGCGACTGAGTCAGCTGAAAAACGGCGTTAACGTTTACCTGCATTAGGTCCTTCCAATCCTGTTCAGGATAGAACTCGATAGGGGTGCGCGCGCCTAGTAGAGCGGCGTTATGGAGTAGGCCATCGAGGCACTCGAATTGTTCGTTCAATGACTGGGCCAGAATTTTAAAGTCAGCCATGGATGCCGTCTTGAAATCCAGTGGATGGATAATCACTTTTCCTGGATGCATCTGTTCGATTTCATCAAATACAGTTTCGAGTTTCTGCTGATCTTTGCCTAACAAGATGACAGTAGCCCCGTAACTGGCGTAGGCCTTCGCGCAGGCCTTGCCTATGCCATCGCTGGCGCCGGTAATCAGTATCGTTTTATTGTCTAAGAAATTCTTTTTTGCGTCGTAGGTAAAGGTCATGTTCAGGCAAATTTAAGTAGATTCAAGAGTGATGTTGTTTGTTCGGGAGATTGCAGGATGAAGTCTGCGTACCATTCTTCCACTTTGGCGTCCGTTGCCAGATAGCCGTAGGCGGCAGCGATCGCAATAACATCGGCATTCTTAGCGGCCTGGATGTCGCGAATGTGATCACCAATATATACGCATCGCTGACTATTGTGGCCGAGTTTCTCAAGCGCGAGAAAAATGGGCTCAGGATGTGGCTTAGTTTCACTCACATGATCCGGACACACTAGTACGCTGCAACGCGAACTAAGGTGTAATTTTTCCAGTAGGCGAACGCTATATTTCTCGGGCTTATTGGTTACGATCCCCCAAGG
>CALKDE010000004.1 GCA_938082955.1 uncultured Pseudomonadales bacterium | reverse complement strand
TAGATGAGCCCGTTGCGGGCATGAGCCATAGCGAAGCGCAGAATACAGTCGAGTTAATCCGCAAAATTACCGAAGGAAAGACGCTGATTATGGTTGAGCACGATATGAATATCGTCTTTGATGTAGCCGATCGCATCTCAGTCCTCGTCTACGGCGAAATTATTGCCACAGACAGCCCGAAAAACATTCGCGCCAACCCCAAGGTGCAAGAAGCTTATCTCGGCGAGGTGCCCAGTGCTTAAAGTAAGCGACCTTCATGCCTTCTACGGCAAGAGCCACATACTGCAGGGCGTCAACTTTGAAGTTGCCGAGGGCGAGATCGTTAGCCTGCTCGGGCGTAACGGTGTCGGGCGTTCCACGACTGTCAAAACCATAATGGGTGAAGTCGCACCCCAAGGTTCTATACAATTCAAAGGGAATGAAATAGCTGGCAAGAAAAGCTTTGAGATCGCTCACCTCGGGCTGGGGTACGTTCCAGAGAATCGCGACATCTTCCCCACACTTACTGTCAGGCAAAATCTTGTACTGGGCATGAAATCAAATCAGCCAACCGGCCGCTGGGACATCGATGAGATGTTTAGCATGTTCCCAAATTTGGCCGAGCGCGCCGATGTCCCCGGGGGTGCACTAAGTGGTGGCGAGCAGCAAATGTTGTGTATGTGTCGCACGCTAATGGGCGACCCTGATATGATCATGATCGATGAGCCTACCGAAGGCCTCGCTCCGAAGATTGTCGAACAACTCGCGCAATTACTGCAGGAAATCGCAAAGCGAGGCGTATCCATCTTATTAGTAGAACAGAAGTTGTCTATCGCCCTAAAAATTTCTAATCGCCTCTATGTGATGGGTCACGGCAAGATCGTTTACGAGGGCACACCAGACAGTTTGCTCCAAGCAGACGATGTCAAAGCAGAGTGGCTCGAAGTCTAGTCTCTAAAGCACTACACTATTAACCTCCATCCTTACGAGTAGCACATCATGCCTTGCTCGGTTAAAAACTTTCTCTTAGCGCTGCTCACCTCATTGGCACTACTGTCACTGCCATGCGCGTTCGCCTGGGACTCTGTTGGTCACCGAGTGTCTGCGGCGATAGCGAGCAACTATTTGAGTGACAACTCAAAAACTGAGTTACTTAAAATTCTGCGGCAACATCCGCGCTATCAACAGGACTTCGTAGATCAGATGCCAGCATCAATTGCGCGCGGCAGTGAAGAAGCACGATTCGTTTGGCTCCTAGGTCAGGCAGCATTTTGGCCCGACATCACACGCGGACTGCCCGATACAGAAAGAGAACGCTACAACCGTGCCAACTGGCACTATATCGATGGTGCTTGGCTAAGAGGTCAGGCTCAGGTACAAGGGAACACCTATATTCGGGTCGCTCCCTTCGAGGATATTGCAGGCAAGAACACTCGAGAGTTTCGTAATGAGGCAAACGCTGACAATGTTATGGCAGCACTGGACTACAACACGACTGTGCTTACCGATTCGCAGGCTTCATTGCCGCAACGTGCCGTCGCCCTATGCTGGGTCTTGCATTTGATCGGCGACATTCATCAACCGCTGCATACCGGGTCGCTGTATTCTGCGAATCGATTTTCAACTGGAGATCGTGGTGGCAACGGCATCGAGACCGATGGAAGAAATTTACATGCTTCCTGGGACTCAGCGGTGAGTAGTGACGGAGTTAAAACCAATTTTGAAACACTACTCAGACAACATTCCACAACGCTCGAAAGAATGAGCCGACAAGACAATGGAGATTGGTCTTTGTGGATGCAGGAGAGCCGAGCACTCTTGCTTAACACCGTTTATACAGAAGATATGAAATCGGCGATCGCAGGTTCGGACGACTCCCCAGATAAACTCCGCAAATTTAATCTTAGCGATGACTATGTCCAGACGATGAAGTACCACGCAGGACTGCGTCTCGCTCTTGCCGGTCGTCGTCTGGCAAGCTGGTTCGAGGCTAAGCTGTAAAACTTCCTGTTACACAACGCCTGTTATCTACCTCGACGCAGCAACTACCTTAAACACATTGTAAATACGTGTGTGGCCAGCCGCGTGCCGCAGATTCATTATTGTTTCCGGATTAACCTGTAGTAGGCTCGAATGCCAAATGGTATTACCCATTCCTCTTAATCCGTTACGACGGTAAGCGCTATGGCGAGGGAGTATTCTCAGAACAAATAGACCGCCCTAACGCATGGCGCCATAGAGGGAAAACTTAGATGTTGTTCTCCTGGCTACCCGTAGACTCAGGCCGCCAGAAATAAAATCGTGTATTCAAAGGGGCGCGGCAATGCGCCAGCACTGAAATGATGTCTATCGAAACCTTGTATATTGAAAATTAATTCCTAATTAATTAATATTTATCAGCTAGTTAAAAAAATAAAAAGCAGATCTAAAAACGTGCAATATCACTACTTGCATGGACAATGGCCAACATTGATAATCGCTACAGCCGACACAGTTGTCAGGTCACATCAAAGCAAGGGCGTTTCATTCTACGCTACCAGCACAATAACTACAGGGGGAGTCTCCATGCATAAATTTTCGATTCGTCTTATCGCTCCACTACTTCTCCTACTTTCGACTGCCAGCATCGCGGCCGATTTCGATCGCGCACGGCCTGAACGCCTAGGCATGTCTTCAGATCGGCTCGAGCGTCTTGATGCGGTGCTCAAGTCCTACGTCGACAATGATCAATTAGCCGGGCAAGTGGTCTTGGTGCTACGCAGGGGAAGAATCGCTTACGCTAGCGCGAATGGTATGCAGGACATTGCAGCTGGCATTCCCATGGGCACAGACACAATATTTCGTATCGCTTCACAGACAAAGGCGATAGTCAGCACAGGCATCATGATTCTGCATGAGCGTGGTGCGCTAGATATTGGCCACCCTCTGGAGCGCTATATCCCCGAATGGGAAGATATGCAGGTGGCAGTGTCAAATGACGATGGTGGCTACAGTCTCGAACCCTCCAGGCGCTCTATTACTCTGCGTAACCTGTTAACCCATACTGGCGGCATGAGCTATGGCAGCGGACCAGCCGCTGATAAGTGGGAAGAAGCAGGCTTTCAGGGTTGGTACTTCGCCGACCGTAATGAACCGGTTGGCGACACCATTGCTCGCATGGCTTCCTTGCCTTTGGATGAACACCCAGGTGAGCGTTGGATATACGGTTATAACACTGACATTTTGGGCGCCGTTATCGAAAAGGCAAGCGGCATGGACCTGAACAGTTTCCTTAGACAAGAAATTTTCGAACCGCTAGACATGAACGATACACACTTCTATCTGCCCGAAGAAAAGAAGGGCCGCCTTGCAACGGTATACCGTCCTAAAGCAGGCGGTGGTATTGAGGCGCGACCTGAGACTAATGGCATGCAAAGCCAAGGCATGTACGACAATGGCCCTAGAGTTAGCTTTTCTGGCGGCGCAGGACTGCTGTCGACTGCCAGCGACTACGCAAAATTTCTGCAGATGACTCTCAACGGTGGCGAGTTGAATGGCCAGAGACTCCTCTCCCCCAAAACCATCGAGTTAATGACTACTAATCATCTAGGCGACATTCCGTTTCGAAGTGGCACAGGATTTGGCTTGGGTTTCTCCGTAGTCACGGATTTAGGAGAACGCGGCAGTCTAGGCTCAGTCGGTGAATATGGCTGGGGAGGAGCCTATCACTCTACCTATTGGGTCGACCCACAGGAAGAGTTGGTCGTCGTGTACCTAACGCAAATCATTCCCGCTACAGGCCTAGATGATTACGCCAAGCTGCGTAGCGGTATCTATCAAGCCATAGTCGATTAAGGGGAAAACATGACCGGCAATACTGAGAAGAAAAATGGGGTTCGGGTTTTATTCCCAACACTTATCTACGAGGCATGGTATCCCGAGTTCTCTGCCTCTGAGAACGAACTCGTCTCCTACGTAGAGACACTGCGCGATCAAGATAAAGAAGGTCAGAAAATTAGCGCTGAGCAATATCCCAACGGCTATACGTCCTATTACACCAATAGCAGCCTATTTAACGATACGAAGCTGGAGAGACTGGTTAAATTCTTTCATCAGTGTGCGCAGAATTACGCGCGGGATCATCACTGGGATACGACGAACTATCAGCCGGAAATGAATTCGTTGTTCGCTAACATTAATCCTAAACACAGTTTTCACCCAGAGCATCTGCATCCCTATTCTCACATCAGCGGAGTTTTCTATGTGAAGAGTGATGCAAGCAGCCCAGCGATCGGCTTCAAAGACCCGAGGATGGCCCGTTGGATGATGCCACCGGCTGCGGACGGTCAGCGGGCCGAGAATTCCTTCCACGCGAAGCTGGCGCCGGAGCCGGGCAAGCTGTTTCTCTTTCCTTCATGGTTGGAGCATGGTGTTGCACAGAACCAATCAGACCGCGAGCGCATCAGTATGTCTTTTAATTTCGATATGCAGCAGAAAACCAAACGGTAGTAGTCAGGAATTTCTCTTTCTTCGGATTTTACGACTCATAGCGGCCGGGCCAGCAAGTGTCCGCCTGCACCCCCAGCGACATCCTCTACTCACTTGCCTTCGATCCTGATTGCTCCAAAGGAACATACCGATGGGCGCAGGCAGCTTTAATGAAATTTCGACCACCACAGCGTAAAGCAGTTATTTCCTGCTAGGTTTCAATTCCTTTCTTTTATGCCATGAAAAAAGCCACCTATTATTAGGAATCTCCAAGTGTTGAATGTTAGAGACAGGGATTGGGGCGTCCTTTTTTTGCAGCCTGAAATGTGCGGGGATCGCTGTCATTGAGCAGTGGCTGCAGGTCGACGACCCTGTTTGGAAAGTGTTCCGTGCTGACTCGTGAGCCGTATCGAATTGCTCAGGCGGTAAAGGGATTGGTCCCAGGGGCTGATCTCACGCCAAAATCTGTTCGGTCGATCTCGTTTTATTGAGTAACAAAACGCGAATAACAGTAACCAATTGCCCGTATACACCTAAATTTAAAGCTCATTAAGTGTTTATTTGAAGGGGATATTTAGTAAATCAAGTCATTCTATTTTAGTCTGTCTTGAGAAATCTGGAATGAGTGATAGCTAATAAGGTTCAGATAAGGAATTGGACAAACAATCAATTACTCAATAATAATTATTACTTTTATGTGAATTATAGTAACAAATTGGCCGTGAAACCTAAATTTAAAGCTTATTAAGTGTTTATTTGAAGGGGATATTTAGTAAATCAAGTCATTCTATTTTAGTCTGTCTTGAGAAATTTGGAATAAGTGGTAGCGATT
>CALKDE010000003.1 GCA_938082955.1 uncultured Pseudomonadales bacterium | reverse complement strand
ACTGACGTGCAAGAAGTCGCCTAGTAAAACGTAAAACTCGCTTGAATAAAAAAGGTGGCCTGGGCCACCTTTTTTTTCGCCTCATTTTCGGCCGACGCAGTAGGCGCTAATTAAATCGTGCTCTTCTCCACGATTTCGAATAAGTCCTTCGACAATTCCTCCTGCGCCTTGATGCGCCGAAGTTGCGCCTGCATTAACCCCTGCCGCGTAGCGCTGAACTTCCTCCAGCGTGTCAACGGTGTTAGGAGTCGAGAAGCTATTTGCGGATTCAGTTTATCGAGAATCAGAACCTGATCAGCCAAGAATTCATAGCCTTCGCCACTGGCATCATGAAAACCAAGATGATTCTGGCCACAGAAGGCACCTATCAACGAACGCACTTTGTTGGGATTACGGATATCAAAGTCCGCATGCTCAAGCAACTGCTTAACTTGAGCCAAACTACCGGGTAGCTGACACACAGCCTGCGCCACGAACCATTGATCAACCACGAGAGGTTCATGGCTCCATTGCTTATAAAAGCTATCTAACGCAGCACGCTTTAAGTCGACAGCTGCCCCTGCACCACTATTCACGAGGCAGCGTAAGCCGGACAATTGATCGGTCATATTGCTAGCCTGAACAAACTGCGTCTGCGCCAGCGTAACCGCTTCATCCTGGTCACTTCTCATCAAGTAGGATAACGCTAGGTTCTTCAGCGATCGCCTTGCTATTGATTCAGCGTCCGCCGCGTATTCAGCATCGCTAGTGTAAGCGGTATACACAGCGAGGAACAATGAATAGAACTTGGCAGCAACACCATTCAATAGAAATTCGCGCACACGGTGAATGCCCTCGACATCGGCCACCTCAGCTGTCTCGATCAGAAAACCAACCGTAGGAAGACTAAGCAACTGTGCGACCATCGCCTTATCCACACTAGGATCTGACAGGGTCGAATTGAGCACGCCGGCATAGGCATCAGCCAAGCTCTGCGGAAGCGCTAAATCTATGCCCGCCGCCAAATCAGACTGAAGCTCTTCAATCAGCCCTATAGTAAGTAACTGAGAAGCGTTCCAACGGTTGAAGCCATCGCTGTCGTTGACCATGAGAAATAACAGCTCGGCACGAGAATAGTCATACTGCAGCCTCACCGGTGCGCTAAAGCCGCGCAGCAATGAGGGTATTGGTTCAGATTCCAGTCCTTCGAAGACGAAATGCTGCTCTTGCTGTGTTACGGACAACACTCTATCTGTTTTGCTAGGAGATGCATCATCGGCTAGCAACCTTAGCGGCAGGTCTTTACCATCGCTTCCCAGCAGACCCAGCCGCAGCGGGACAGTTAATGGCTTCTTGTTCGACTGCCCCGGAGTGTCCGGGCAGGACTGACTGACATACAGGGTGTAACGCTTGGTATCGGCATCATACTCGCTCTGGATAGAGACCACTGGAGTACCAGCCTGATAGTACCAGTTACGAAACTGACCTAAGTCGATGTTGCTAGCATCTTCCATGGCCTTCACAAAATCCTCAGTAGTAACCGCCTGTCCATCGTGCCGTTCAAAGTACAGGTCACTGCCGGCCCTAAATTTTTCCGGCCCCAGCAACAAGGCGATCATGCGAACAACCTCAGCCCCTTTTTCGTAGATGGTAACCGTGTAAAAATTTGAGATTTCCATGTACGAGTCAGGTCGCACTGAATGTGCCATCGGGCCACCATCTTCGGCAAACTGTACGGTTTGCAGGAAGGAGACATCCTCAACTCGCTTGACTGTCCGCGAGCCCATATCAGCGGAAAATTCAGAATCACGGTATACGGTAAACCCTTCCTTCAAGCTAAGCTGAAACCAATCTCTGCAGGTGACTCGGTTGCCCGACCAATTGTGAAAATATTCATGAGCTACAACCGCCTCGACACGCTGAAAGGAGAAGTCGGTCGTGGTCTGTGGGCTGGCGAGCACACAAGAAGTGTTAAATACATTCAGGCCCTTGTTCTCCATCGCACCCATGTTGAAGTCATCGACAGCAACGATCATGAATATATCGAGGTCGTATTCGCGACCATAGACCTCTTCGTCCCAGCGCATCGAATTTTTCAGCGATAGCATCGCATGGTCGCACTTATCGATATCCTTTTCTTCGACGAATATACGCAGCTCGATCTTTCGATCGCTGCAGGTTACAAAGGTATCATCAAGGCTGAGCAGATCACCTGCCACCAGAGCAAATAAGTAGCTCGGCTTTTTAAACGGATCCTCCCAAGTTACCCAGTGTCTGTCGGGCGCGCCATCTACATCACCACTTGCGATATTATTGCCGTTGGAAAGCAGTACCGGGTACTTGGCTTTGTCTGCCGCTAGCGTAGTTGTAAATACCGACATGACATCGGGGCGATCTAGATAATAGGTGATGCGGCGAAAGCCTTCTGCCTCACACTGCGTACAGAACATCTTCTTCGACTTATATAAGCCCTCAAGCGCCGTGTTATTTTGCGGCTCGATTCTTGTGTGACACTCAAATTGAAATTCTTCGAATGTTTCACCCAGAAGACTGTCCAGTGCCGGGATGGTTAAACTTTCATCGTCTTGACTGTATTGATCAGAATTTAATTGCTGTCCGTTTATAAAGACCTTCTCTAACGTTAAGACCTGCCCATGGAGCCGTAGGCTGGTCACGTCAGAGCCACCGTTACACTTAAACAGCAGCTTGGCGACAACACTTGCATGATCTTCATACAGGTCAAAATGAAGATCTGTGGTTTCGATAGTAAATGGTGGCGGACTATAATCTTTCAAATAGGTGGTTCTGGCCGATGCGTTTTTCATAGTCTACAACTCTGTCTAATTGGGTATTAAAATTCAAAATACGCCCTGCGAAAATCGCAAGGCACTGCTTAGGCTTAACTAACTACTCACTATGAAGCGCGACTTCATAACCTGCAAAGCGGCGCATATTTATAACCCCCGAATCGAGAATTAAATATTGGCCCTTTATGCCTAACAACGTCCCCTCCACGATCGGAGTCTTATCGAAATTGAGAGACGCTACCTTTTCTGGGTAGCTCACAACCGGATAGTCGATCGATACAGCGTCGACTCCATTTAGAACGCTAATTGCGAAGAATCCAAATTTTTCCTCTAGCTCTTTCAAATCAGACTGACATTTTTCAATCAACCTCTTCGCCTCAGCGTGCATATCTAAAGGTGTGGCCACGCCCTTGAGCATATCCCTCCAATTCGTCTTGTCAGCGACAAATTGCTTAAACATTACCTCCACCGCACCGGACTGGAGTCTGGTGCGCACTCGAATAATCGCCAGAGCCTGCGTCGCTCCCTGATCAATCCAACGCGTGGGAACTTGTGTGCCCCTTGTTATTCCAACCTTCAGCCCAGAAGAATTCGCCAGATAGACGATGTGATCCTGTAAACAGAAACGTTCACCCCAGGCAGGGTCGCGGCAGGTCCCCTGATCGAAGTGACACTTTTCGGGATGAATGATGCAAGAGTCGCACTCGGCTAGTCTCTGAAAACAAGGATAACAATAACCTGAGTTAAAACTTTTGTTTGTTTTTCGCCCGCAGTTTGTACAATTTATAAGACCGCTGTATTGCAAGCTGATCTTCTTTTCTAACAGCGGATTAAGTAAAATTTCTTCTTCACCTAAACGTAGCTGATATTCTACGGGCTGCGAAAGTCGACTCCGCATTTTCCTCAGCGTACCCTGCCCCCTATTTTTCATGTCAATCTTCCTTCATTTTTTCTTTCTGATTCATAGGGCTATTACTCGTTAGTATTAGTAACAATAGAAATAATCTGCGCCTGCTCTGGGGCCGCCTTACTCTTGCAGCTAGCCGAAAGATCAAACCCAACTCTGTCCTGTTCCCTAAGATGCTTCGCTTCATAGAGTATTATTGCCTGCATACAGAAATCGATCTGAGGTGCATCCAAGCGCGCCCCATCACCCCATTTGCCAAGTTCTATGGCAAGCTTAAGAGAGTCGTAGACATCCGAATTCATTTCATCTATCAGCTGCTCTATAGACGCGGGTTTCTGCATAAAAAATTCTTCGAAACCTTGTTGCTTACTATCAGACATCTCTTCAAACCTCTTATCGAATCTCTAATCAAATTTCGTAGAATCAAACTTCTTCAGACTTTAGCTGCCGATCGCCGCACGACCGAGAACGAATCGATAGAGACCTACGACCACCACGCCTGCCACCAGGCCTGCCACTAGCCCGCCAAGGTGCGCCGCACTTGCTATCAACGATGAGGCAACAAATTCCATTGCAACCAGCGCAATGACAAAAACCACAAACATCTTGTTATTAATAAGTAGATTGCTGCGCGGCATGAAGCTATGCACTATCCATGTATAACCAACCAAACCATAGACCACTCCCGACATGCCCCCGAAATTATTGTAGCCACTAGTTAGGTATTGCGCGGTATTCCCGACGAACGAACAGAATAGTATCAATACGATGAATAGCCAGCGTGGCTGCGCGCTTTCTAATTGACGTCCAAAATACCACAGCCACATCATGTTAAAGACGAGATGCAGTTCCCCAAAATGAAGCAGCATAGGACTCAAACTACGCAGTATTGCGACAGGGCTATTTATGCTCGCGAGCAGAGGAAGTAGCCCAGAAGAATCTAGTACAGGATAAAACAGGATCGCCACACGCTGCGGCTGCGTACCAAGTAAACTGAGCAAGGCAACCAATAAGCACGCCAGAATGAGACCAAAGCTGACCGGAGCGCGCATAAAGGCTTGAATGAGCTTACGTAAAAAAGCAATAGGATTGAATAGAGACGTTAAATTATAAGCAACAGGACTCCCCACAGAAGAGTCTTCATCAAAGGGCCAATTAGCAAGAGCTTCACGAACCACACTCCCCTGCTGATCACCGTCAACCCAGATCACTTGCTGGCCAGATTCCTCATTGATGCGATGAGCAATGCCCTGACTTTGCAAGAATCGACTAAAGCGCAACAAGTTGACTTCTATGGGCAGGCTCGCCGCTCTAATCATCATCCCTAACCAAACGATTACCCCAGCCTAATTTACTGCGACAAGCCTGATAGAAAGTGTGCTCTGGTGGATGAATCAGCTTCAGCGGCACATCTTTCTTACGAACAATGATCTCATCCCCTGCTGCTGCGGTATACAACACCTGACCATCACAGCTAACTTGTGGCTCGAGAATTCCTTGAGGAGAAACTACTATACGAATTTCACTATCGCCATCTACTACGATGGGCCGATTGCCCAGTGAGTGAGGATACATAGGCACCAACACAACTGCGTTCAGGCCCGGATGCATGATAGGACCACCGGCAGATAATGCATAGGCGGTGGAGCCTGTGGGTGTCGCGACGATAAGTCCATCCGAGTCGAGGCTGTAGACAAAGTTACCGTCAACGTATAGCTCGAACTTTATCATCTGTGCAGCCTTTCCCGGGTGCAACACGACATCATTCAAGGCGGACCCAAGATGGTGATCTTCAGAGTTTTTAGCACAGTGAGGCCGCGCTACCACGTCTAGCAAGAACCTAGAATCAACACTGTAGCGGCCATCCAAGACTGCGGTAATACCTTCTTCTAACTCGTCGGGGAGAATATCGGTAAGAAAGCCCAGCCGTCCGCGATTGATACCAATAACCGGCACCTGATCGGACGCCACAAACTTGGCCACGTTTAGCATGCTTCCATCACCACCGACCACTATCACCAGGTCACAGAATTTCGAGAGCTCTGTACGCTTGCATTGCCTCTGCCCGTGACCGCTCACCAGCTCAGCCGTCAGATCGTCTACGAAAACTGTTAGCTCTTTGCCACTCAAAAAATCCAACAGGCGACGCAGCGTATCGACCACTCCAGCATGACCAGGACGGCCCACGAGCCCTATGTTGTTGAATTCTGCCATCGTCAAACCCTTAGATATTTGGTTCAAGGATTTCCAATGCAGCTAGGCTGCTTTACCCCATCCCACGAACGCGCCAGTATACCACAGCGAATCGCTCTCAATTCACCACATACTCAACTCGGTATACATCCTTCTTTCTCGTAAAGTTACCCCAATTTCGAATAGAAACCAGCTTCGCTCAAACATTGCTAGGTAGCTGAATATTTATGAATTCTAGTAAGAACATAGGCCCACTGCGCAAGGACTCACGCATTACCATTCCTCG
>CALKDE010000002.1 GCA_938082955.1 uncultured Pseudomonadales bacterium | reverse complement strand
AATCATGCAGCCTAAGGCTCCAAATGCACAAAAGAGAATCTTAAAAACTATTTCTTTATTCCTTGATTCTCCTAGTAGGTAGGTCCAACCTTTCAAGCCATAATAAGACCAAGACAGCATCGTCGAAAAGGCGAACAGAATGGCAATGAATGAGAGCGGTACGGTAGACCAACCCAGGGTGCTGCTGAATGCTTGAGAAGTGAGTTCTATCCCCTGCATACCGTTGCCGGCCATGCCCGGTTCATAGATGGTTGTAAGAATTACTAGTGAAGTGAGTGTACAAATAACTACTGTATCTATGAACGGCTCCATTAAGGCAACATAGCCTTCGGTTACAGGCTCACTGGTACGTACCGCGGAATGTACGATAGCGGCGGAACCGAGTCCTGCTTCATTGGAAAACGCGGCGCGCTGAAACCCCATAATCATTACACCGAGCATGCCGCCGCTAATAGCGCTTGGGTTAAATGCCTCGGTGACGATCGCAGTAAACGCCCAGGGTAGTTTCTCGGCATTAAGAAGAATGACTAACAGTGCGCCGATGATATAGGCCGCTGCCATAAAGGGGACCAGCTTGCTCGTCACTTTAGCAATGCTTTTTATCCCGCCGATGATTACAGCAGCGACAATGACAGCCAAAGCTAGGCCGAACAACCAACCCTTATCGACAAAGAAGCTGTCACTGCCGCCGGTGGCAAACACGAATTGCTGATAGGCTTGATTAGACTGAAACATATTACCTATACCGAGGCAGCCAATGACTATAGAGGCGGCATAAAAATAGGCCATGGGTTTACCCAGCCATCCCAGATTTCGATCCGCAAGACCCTGTTTCATGTAATACATGGGGCCGCCTGAAATACTGCCATCCGGATTTACTTTTCGGTATTTTACCCCAGCAACACATTCGGCAAATTTCGTCGACATGCCCAAAAACCCTGCAACAATAAACCAAAAGGTCGCTCCGGGACCACCGATGGTGATCGTAATAGCGACCGCGCTCATATTGCCGATGCCTACGGTGCCTGAAACAGCCGTGGTCAGAGCTTGAAAGTGACTAAGCTCGCCGCTATGTTCTGGCTTGCTGTAGTCCCCGCGCAGTAACTGGAAGGCGTGCTTAAAACCTCGTAGATTTAAAAAATTGAAATAGAAGGTGAAAAAAATAGCGGCAGCTATCAACCAAAGAATAATCAGCGGTAGTTGATTGCCAAAAATATTAACCTCGAAGAATAT
The DNA here is from genome assembly GCA_938082955.1 of uncultured Pseudomonadales bacterium. GTDB lineage: Bacteria > Pseudomonadota > Gammaproteobacteria > Pseudomonadales > Pseudohongiellaceae > UBA9145. The sequence goes on along the minus strand of CALKDE010000002.1, from coordinate 7,054 downwards.
GAACCCAGCGACTGCCTCTGTTATAGGCGTCATCGCCGCGTTAATAGTAGCGTCAATTCCTGCCGCGTTGGAGGGTAAGCTGCTTACAAGCAGGCACAGACTGGCCAATAATTTAGTAAAAATTCCTGGCCGCAAGCGTTGTCGAAGTAGGTGTTCTCTAAGCGGCTGTTCTATATAATGCGCCATTCTAAGTTTTTTCATTTTATTGGGTAAGATTAGGTCAGTTAATGAGTCACGCACAAGATAAGGCCCTTTTACAAACCATTTCTCCCGTAGACGGTTCAGTCTATGTTGAGCGAGCTTTAGCTACCGAGCAAGAGATAGAGCAGTCTATTGCTTTATCGCGCTCAGCGCAAAAACAGTGGCAAACAACAAGTATTGCCGAGCGGGCTTGCATTTGCGAGCTGGCAGTACAGTATTTCGAATCCAATCAAGCGCAGATCGCCGAAGAAATTAGCTGGCAGATGGGACGGCCCCTGGTCTACGGCGGCTCTGAGATAGGCGGCCTTGCGGAACGCGCGCGTTATATGATCAACATCGCCGAAGAAGCCCTAGCTGACGAGCGACCTCAGGCGAAGCCAGGTTTTGAGCGCTTCATTCGGCGCGAAGCTCTAGGGGTGGTCCTTACCGTAGCCCCTTGGAATTATCCCCTGTTAACAACAGTGAACTCGGTGATTCCAGCATTAATGGCAGGCAACAGCGTGCTGTTGAAGCCTTCCGCGCAAACCCCTCTATGTGGCGAGCATTTTGTTAGTGCTTTTCGTCAGGCTGGTCTTCCAGAAGGTGTATTGCAGTGTTTGTATTTGAGCCATGACAGCACCACCAAGATGCTAGGCGACTCGGTCGTGGACTTTGCTTGTTTTACAGGCTCTGTTGCTGCTGGACAAAAAATAGAGAAATCCGCAGCAGGCTCCTTTCTTGGGCTCTCTTTGGAGTTAGGTGGAAAAGACCCGGCTTACGTACGTGCTGATGCAAAGCTGGATGACTGCGTGAATAACTTAGTTGATGGTGCCTTTTTTAACTCGGGACAATCTTGTTGTGGCATCGAAAGAATTTATGTAGAGCAGTCACTCTACTCACAGTTTGTTGAAGCCTGCGTGGAACAAGTTAAAAACTACACGCTGGACAACCCACTGTTAGCCGAAACCACACTGGGCCCTATGGTGAGAACGTCAGCGGCTGATTGGGTCCGCCAGCAAACTAGTGAAGCTCTAGCTAAAGGGGCACAAGCCTGTATTGATCCCAGAGAGTTTGCTAACTCTCGAGATAACTCTCCCTATCTAGCGCCACAGGTATTGCTGGATGTAGATCATAGTATGTCAGTGATGCGCGAAGAAAGTTTTGGTCCGGTGGTTGGTATCATGTCTGTAAAAAATGACGAGCAAGCATTGCAGCTAATGAATGACAGTGATTTGGGCTTGACCGCATCATTGTGGTCAACCGACCAAGCCGCCGTGGAAGCATTAGGCGATCGCCTTCAAACGGGTACGGTGTTTATGAACCGCTGTGACTATCTTGATCCTGCTCTCTGTTGGACGGGCGTTAAGAATACGGGTCGTGGTGCCGCACTTTCCAAGCTTGGTTACTTGCAGCTAAGCCGAGCAAAATCTTTTCATCTGAAAACGGTTTGAGGAAGTGTGGTTGATATGAAGATCGGAATCCTAAATGCCGATGCTGTTAGGGCGGAGTTTGTAGCAGAGTTTGGCGAATACCCGGATATGTTTGCACGGCTATTAATGGCAGTGGATCCTGACGTTGAATTTGTTACTTATGAAGTGATGAGCGGGGAGTATCCAACTGATATCGACGAAGTTGAAGCCTACCTAATAACGGGGAGCAAGCTCAGCGTTTACGACGACGTGGCCTGGATTAATGCACTAAAAGACTTTGTTAGAAAGCTGCATGGTGCGAAGAAAAAACTTATAGGGATTTGTTTTGGTCATCAACTCGTCGCCGAGGCGCTGGGTGGCAAAACCCGCCAGGCAAATCAGGGTTGGTGTGTAGGTGTTCATAAGGCGAAATTGACACTCGACGCCGTTTCTTATGGGCCCGCTGATGTTGAGTTCCAGATCTTGTCAAATCACAAAGATCAGGTAGAGGAAATGCCGGTAGGAGCAAAATTGCTTGCCAGTACTGCTACGTGCCCAATAGCGATGACGCAGCTGGGAGAGCATATTCTCACGTTTCAGGGTCATGCCGAATTTGATAAAGGCTATGCTTTGGGTTTGCTCAATATGCGCAGGGAAATTCTGGGGGAGTCTGTGTACCAAGCAGCCGTAGAAACTTTGCCGCAGGACACAGACAATTCTCAAGTCGCACGCTGGATACTGGATTTTGTAGCGAACTAATGTAACAACAGATTGAATTAGTAGGGCGTATCGCCATCAATGGTAATTCTCTCCAATCTACGGTGCGCTGGAAAATAATCATTAATCGGCTTGTGCTGCGTGCTGCGGTTGTCCCAGATCGCGATAGAATTTGGTTGCCACTGAAAACGGCAGGTATATTCTGGGGTGGTTACATGCTCGAATAGAAAGCCCAATAACGCTTCACTTTCTTTTTTGCCCACACCAAGAATACGCGTGGTAAATAGAGAGTTTACAAAAATAACTTTCTTGCCATTTTCTGGGTGCGTGCGAATCACTGGATGTTGAACCGGTGGATTGTCGGCTACCGCTTGGGCCAGTCTCTCCCTTCCACCTGACTCTTCCAGACTTTCTTTAAAGCCATGACTGAAGTCGTGTTCTGCGGTTAGTTCACTGAGAAATTTTTGCATCGCTTCAGATAGGCCATCAAAAGCGGCGGTCGTGCTAGCCCATAATGTATCACCGCCTTGGGGAGGGCAAATCTTTGAATACAGAACAGCACCAAGGGGAGGATGCAAACGGAATGTCATATCTGTATGCCAGGCTTCTATCTTGCTAGGCTTCTCGGCAGTACTCTCCAAAACAGTAATTTCGGGAAAGCCTTCAATTGTGTCGTAGGCTGGATGGGTTTGCAGGGGGCCGAACGATTCTGCCAGTGCCTTGTGTTGAGCTGGGCTGATATCTTGATCGCGAAAGAAGATAACCTGATGCTCAACCAATAAGCGTCGAATTTCTTGATAAGCCTCAGCAGACAAGCCTTGGCCTAAATCCACGCCGTGCAGTTCTGCCCCTAGTGCTCCGGCCATTAGTTTTACTGTAAACATGCGGTCCCTCGTTACAATCCTAATTAAGACGCCATTCTAGGCCTCTTTTATCTGACTGCCTAGTCGTTAGCGGAGCATTGATAAGGCAGTAACACAGGCCAATCAAATTACATTAATTTCTGCCGCTATTGCGGACTGCCTCTGCAACGATTTAGTCAAGCCAGATGCTTTTTCTGCTTACACAGTTTCGAGATTTTGGGGTGCTGCCGCTATTAGCCAAGACACCGAGAAGAATTCTCAATCCTCGGCTCCACCGATATTTCAGTGCGTCACAGGCGATGCGCAGGTTGGGTTTGTAGCCTAATGAGTCAGCGAATAAATTAGATAGTTAATACCTAGCTGATATGCCGAATTCGCATATTGCGTGGGATACCATTGATCGAAGGTGTGCTCCCAGCCATCGCCCATGTCTGAGTTCCAATTGATTAGCACCATGACGCGACCGTCGTCATCTAGGATGGCGTGATTGCTAGCATTGTCCACTCCGGCTTGCCCGAAGCCTCTTCTGCCACCACGTCCTGGAATCATCTGCGCGCCATCGATGTCGTAGAAGGTGTGATAGATCTCATGACTGGAGTCTAGTTGGATTATTTCGCGATCTGGAAACAACTTGGAAAAATCTTGATAGAAGGCATCCCACTGCCGCTCTCCCCAGAAATCATCGACTAGCAGGAAGCCGCCGCGCAGTAAATATTCTCTTAGGTTTTCGATCTCGGTTGGGGATAAAGAGATGCCGCCGTTGCGACCCATCTCTAAGGCGTACAAGAATGGATAGTTGAAGATTTCGTCGTCGTCGAAACGCAGCACGATGGGTTCTTCCATCACTCGCACATTCGACAGTCGCGCTACACCGCGCAGGAAATTCTCATCGGCAGCGGGGAAGTCGGTCGCCCAGGGGCCGCCATAGAAATCGCTGCTGTAATAGCTGTCGTATTGAATGCGTACGAAGGCAAATTCTCCGCCGATGTCATAGAGACCGGGTTGATCAATTTGCGCGTGTACGCGCACAGGCGAAGCTGAGAGTAGGAAGATGAGAAAAAGAACGCTGCGATTCATAGCGGATGCTGACTCACTGCAGTGACGATATTCGGTAGTGTGTATCGACAACAGGCAGAGATCAAGCTAATGTGAGAAGTCCCTAGTTTTTGAGTGTCGTGCAATCTCTATGCTTATGCAAAAAAATAGAAGAATAGCATTTATTATCAGTAGGTTAGCATTTTCTGTACTGCTGTGCTTTGGTGCTCTGCCCAGCCATGCCGCCGAAGATACGCTGCTAATTGGCAGTGCATTAGCTAATGCCGAACAATTGGCGGCCTACCAGTTGCAGATCGAAGACCTGGAGTTTGAATTCGGTCCTTATCATTCGAGCCTGATCGAGCCTCTCGAGAGTATGATCGCGCTGCTTAATGAGGACGAAGACTACGAAGAGGTAGCCCTGTTGCAGAATAGGCAGCTACAAGTGATGCGCACCGAACTGGGCTTAGAGCATCCGGATTTGGTACCCTTGTTGCAATCGATAATAACTACGCAGATGGCTTTGGGCAATTGGGAAGCAATCTCAGATCAACTTGAACATATCCGCTATCTTCGCACTACCGTCGAGGGCGAGAACACGGAGATTCTACTTTCCGCCATTCAAGATCAAATCGACTGGTTGTTCAGTCGGATTACAATCGAAGATCGTCGAGAGCAAGTGCGCAACTTCTTTGAAATTCGTGACTTGTATGAAGAGATAGAAGACATTGTCGAAGACACTTACGGCGAAGACAGTCTCGAGGCTGCGCCTTGGTTGTACAAGATAGCCTATCACGAATATCACCTAGTCAGTTTCCTAAACGGATCTAAGGGGCTCGGTTCGGAATCGGTAGATCGGCTCGTTCGTCGGGAGGGCACCTTTGGGCTCGAGAGTCAGAATCGCAATGGCTTCAGTTCCAATTCCTTCTTCAGAAACGCGTCAGTCATTCCCGCCATTGAAAGAGGCCGCCCTATAGGCGATAGATATCTGCGCGACGCGTACTCGATGGTCAAAAAAATTCAGGATGTCGTCGAAGAGAATTCTGACATTGAAGCGCAGGCGATGATAAAAATATATCGGTCCGATTTTCAGTTGTTATCCGATAGAGGCTCTGCAATTCGTAGCTATCGAGAAGCGCGGGATATGTTGCTCGAAGCCGGAATAGCCGAAGAAGAGGTGCATTGGTTCTTCGAGCGTCCTATGGTTATTCCGATGGAGACCTTACATCTAAATTTTGCCGATGCCCTGGATGAATTAAAAGAACGGATTGAGCCTATTGCTTCTGTGAAGGATCAGGAGATGCACCTTGGCATATTCACCTCCTGGACAGAGGCGCTAATTTCGACACCGATGCCACAGTCTAAAAATTCATTCTCGCAGCTCGACCATCCTTTTAAGTATGCGGACGTTAGTTTTTCGGTGAGTTCTCGCGGCAAGGCCTCTTCGGTTGACGTTCTCGTTACCGGCCCGCAAGAGCTAGATTCGAAACGTAGTATCTCGCGTTCCGTGCGCGGCATACACTTTCGACCTGCCATCATTGATAATAAGACGCGGCGTGTGAAAGATGTGCATATGCGTTATCAATTTCTCGACGAATAGTTGTGGCATTCTAGTCGATTCTTAAAATTAGCAGGGCAGGGTGCTGCTGGGAGCTTAAGGCCATTGGATCTAGCTCAACAACATTGAGAAGAAGATTAAAAGCAAGAACAGGAATACAAGAAAAACTACAAACTGAACTATTGGAGCAATATTATGATGCAAGCCAAGTATCTACTTTCAAGACTTATCCTAGCTTTACCGCTATTCATGCTATCTAGCGCAGCCCTGTCGCAGGCCTATTCTAATCCCTATGCCAGCATAGAAGGCTGGGCAGAGTTGCCCAATGGTCGGATCCAGGGCGCCGTTGGCGATCTCGATGTTGATCCAGACGGCGAACATGTCTGGGCTGTTGTGCGCTGTGATGCAACAGCGCCTGATCGCTTTGGTAATGAGTGTGTAGATTCAGATTTAGACTCAGTATTGAAATTTAATAGCGAGGGGCAAGTAGTCGAGAGCTTTGGCGGGGGCATGTTCATCTGGCCCCACGGCATCGATGTGGATGCAGAGGGTAATGTCTGGGTAACCGATGCGGTCAGCAATGCGCGTATACCCGATGGAGATGCAAGGGGCCATCAGGTAGTTAAGTTCTCGCCTACGGGTGAAGTATTAATGGTGTTGGGTACGCCCGGTGAATCCGGTAGTGGTCCGGACCACTTTAATGCTCCGGCCGATGTAGTTATTGGCGACAATGGTGATGTGTTTATTGCCGATGGGCACCAGAACGATGGAAACGGTCGGGTGGTTAAGTTCGATAGTAGTGGTAATTTCATCATGGCATGGGGCAAGCCTGGTTACGCGCCTGGTGAATTCAGAACACTGCATACCATCGCAGTCGATCAGCGTGGACGCATATTTGTTGGCGATCGCTCCAACAATCGTCTTCAGTTGTTTACGCAAGAGGGAGAGTTTCTCGCACAGTGGACTCAGTTTGGCCGACCGAGCGGTATCTTTTTCGATCAGCAGGACAATATTTATGTGGCAGATTCCGAGTCTGACGATGTGCAAAACCCTGGCTGGGAGATGGGTATCCGCATCGGTGACGCACAACTTGGTTGGGTGAATTATTTTATTCAACTCCCAACGGGTGACCCGAGAAGCACAATAGGTAACGGCGCCGAGTTTGTTGCCGCTGATGCGGCTGGCAACCTGTTTGGCGGAGAGCCTGCACCGAGAAAGTTACAGAAATATGTTCGCGTTCGACCCTAACAGATTGTATTGGTCATAAGATAATAGGATTCAAGTATGAGGAC
>CALKDE010000001.1 GCA_938082955.1 uncultured Pseudomonadales bacterium | reverse complement strand
CCTCACGGCAAGTCCCGAGAATACAACACCGCAGATCGAAGGGCAGCAACTAGAAAAGCAAAAACTAGATAGCTCTGCCAAGGCCGCACTTGATAAATTTCTAACATCTACAGAACAGCTACAATTTCCATTGCCTGAGGCACCGCAGATTTCTATCGTACTTGTGTTCTACCAACAGGCACACCTCAGTTATCTATGCCTACAATCGCTTTTGGAATACGCGGATGTTAGCTACGAGCTAATCATAGTAGATAACAACTCTAAGGATGAAACCACTAGGCTGTTAGACAAGATTAGCAACGCCACCATAATTCGTAACAAAGACAACCTTGGTTTTGTAAAGGCAGTAAATCAAGCAGGAGAAGCTGCTGTTGGCCCGTACATCCTGCTTCTGAACAACGATGCCCTTATAGAAAAATATACGCTGTCTAATGCCTTACGGGTAATCGACAAAGACGAAACCGTTGGCGCCGTCGGCGCAAAGATCAAGTTACTCGATGGCAGCACGCAAGAAGCTGGAAGTATTATCTTCAGCGACGGAGCCTGCCTGGGATACGGCCGTGGCAAGTCACCAAACGACTACGAATATATGTTCCAGCGAGATGTAGACTACTGCTCCGGGGCCTTCCTGCTCTTCAGAAGCAGTAGTTTCGAAGCGCTCGGTGGATTCGACCTCGACTATGCGCCCGCCTACTATGAAGAGTCTGATTTCTGTATTCGTTTGCAGAAACAGGGCCTGCGCATCGTCTATGTGCCCACCTCTGAGATCACTCACTATGAATTCGCCAGCTCCGGCGGAATGGAGGGTGCAAAAAAACTGCAAGCCGAGCATCGCGAAATACTCTGTGCTAAACACGCGGACTATTTAGCGGAACAGTTCACGAACGATGGCAGTAACGTTCTCCGTGCTCGTACCCGCAACAATTTCCCAAACATACTCGTGATTGATGATCGCGTTCCCTACCCTAGCCTCGGAGCTGGTTATCCTCGTTGTTCAAACCTGCTCTTCGAGCTGAGCAAGATGGAGCTTAATATTAGTTTCTATCCTTTGTTGTTTCCCGAGGAAAAATGGGACGATGTCTATAAGACCCTGCCCAACACGATTGAAGTTATCTTGGAAAGTGGCCACGACAGGCTGCTGTCATTTCTAGAGGCGCGAAAGGGTTTTTATCAATACATCGTCGTTAGCCGCGTGCACAATATGGAATTCTTCAATAATTGCCTGAGTCTAGATTCAGGCCTCTTGGTTGACACCAAGGTCATCTACGATGCAGAGGCGGTGACCGCTCCTCGCGAGATACTGCGCATGAAGTTCCTGGGCAAAGCCATACCGCCTGAAGATCAAGTAGAGCTAATTAATAAGGAACTGGAACAATCGAAATTGGCAGAAAAAATTGTCGCCGTATCAAACAACGAGGCCGATATTTTCAAGCGGCACGGCTATAGTGAACCCGTCGTGCTCGGCCACACCATTGCCAGCAAGCCTGGGAGTAACGGGTTCATCCAGCGTAGTGGCTTACTATTCGTGGGCGCGCTTCGAGACGAGGGCTCACCGAACGTCGATTCATTGCTCTGGTTCCTGATCAATGTCTTCCCAATACTCGAGCAGGCCATTCCCGACATAAAACTTAATATTGTGGGTGACAATTCGGCACCTTCGCTGGCGACAATCAACAAAGAGAACATTAACTTCACCGGACGTCTCGACTCAGTAGAGGAGATGTATAACGCCTCTCGCGTGTTCATCGCGCCTACGCGTTTCGCCGCAGGCATCCCGCACAAGATTCACGAGGCTGCAGCAAAAGGGTTGCCCTCGGTGACCACCGCATTGCTCGCGCAGCAGCTAGGGTGGAAGGACACAAAGGAGCTACTAGTAGCCGACACGCCTGAAGCGTATGCAGCACAGTGTATTAAGCTGTATCAGGACGAGAAACTCTGGCTGGATGTTCGAGATGCGGGCTTAACAGCGATAGCCAAAGACTGCTCGCAAGAGACCTTCCGGAAGAACTTGGCTGGGCTTTTTACCTAGGATGCTAGTGCATCCCTATACTCTTCGTAGCAACTAGAAGCGTCTAGCCAAGCGATACATTAGACGCTGCACAATACCAATGTTAATCCCCATCCCTATGCAGAGTCGCAGGCATAGCCTCTGTCGGCCAGACAGCTGTGGCCCATAGCGGCGATTAAACTCAGCCGCTTGAATAGCAACTTCGATCAAATGCTCATTAGGTTTACGCGCCAGTATTCTGCGCCACAGTGACATGCTGACAACGGATACCTTGGTAAACTCTTTCGCCCCGATAGTGTTATTGCCATGTTGCCGGTAATGCACCAAGGGAGCATCTAGGTAGACTAATTTACCGAAGGCAGTAGCAACTAAGGCCAGCCACCAGTCGTGCATGATCGCGTTCTCAGGAATCGGCAGTGCCTTCTCTGCCAGAGACTCGTTAATCAGCGCGGTGCATCCTGTCACTAAATTGCTGATGATGAGGTTGGGAAAGCTATTCCTGTGTATCTCTAGACCCTGATAGCTAATCAAGGATTTCGCTATTACCGTATTTTGCTCGGAAACTACTTCGAGATCGCTATGAACAAGTACGGGCAATGCAGAGTCATTGCCCGCTTGCGTCGCCAGCATTGCCGCCAACAGTTTCTCTATTTTCTGCGGATACCATGTGTCGTCCTGATCGCAGAACATCATATAGGCCGACTGCAAGCCTAATGGGTCCTTGTTCTTGAGCACGTAATCGACAAGGAAGGCGAAGCCAGCACTTGCTCCCAAATTTTCGCAATCGCGAGGCAACAGACGAATTCGTTCCGAATGAGCGCTAGCATAGCTCTCCACAATGGAAACTGTTCTGTCCTTCGAGCCGTCGTCTCTCACTACCAGAATGAAATTTGTATGGGACTGAGCCAGTAACGAGTCGAGCTGCTCGGCGAGGAATTTCTCCCCGTTGTAGGTCGATAGCAGTACAGCAATTTTTACGTGTGCGTTCATCTGCTTCTAGACCAGTGTCTTCGCATCACGTATGCCACAGCGTATATTCTGAAAATATTGACGGCGCTGCTCAGAGGTTATCAAGAGCCAGCTCGCCTTTAGGGTGAAGCGAATCATATCGCGCAGCTTCCACCCCAAGGGCGAGTAGGCTGCGCCGTAAAGGTGTATTCTATTCCTGCTGGAGTAGTAGGTGCGCGACGGATTGTGCTGTGCGAGTAGCCCTGCCTTTACCAGCGGATTGGAACTACGCTCGCCAATAGCGTGATAGAGCACAGCAGCATCGGTACCCACCAGGTCGAAACCGAGCGACTTAGCACGAAAGCACCACTCCAGATCTATATTATCAATGAAGTAACTTTCCTTCATGTCTCCCACCTCATCGATACATTTGAGAGTGAGCAAGGAACCGGAAGTAATCAGAAAATCGGCGAGGAAGTACTTCTCCTGACCCGCGAAGGATCGGTCTGAACGCCAGAAAATCTTGCTGAACAATTTAAAGGGTGTCTGGCGCATAGTCTGAGGATCGATAATTCGAGGACCTATTGCCGCTATACCCTTCTCGCTGAAGCGGCTCGCCTCGATGTGCGCGTCTACCATACGCGTTATGAATAGGTCGCAGAGACTGCTGTCCTGATCGAACAGGAACACGTACTCATATTTTCTGCAGCGCGCCCAATTGATGCCGCGATTGAGAGCCTTTGCTAGACCTTCATTCTCACTCAGACGGATTAATTCGATACAGCGCTTATAGACCATGATAGATGCTGCCAGCTCATCGATTGCTACGGATCCATTGTCGATGACCAGGAAGTCGGTTTCCTTATTAAGCTGACTAACGAGTTTCAGTAATGCAGTTATATCGGGGTTGTAGGTGACCACAACTGCGCAGCTACCCGCTTCGGCAGGATTAGTCACCTCATTACCGTCGCTAGCTATCACCTGGCACTTCCGCTGAGACTTTGAGTCGAGAAGGATCACGGCTCGAGATGATCAGGAAATAAGCAATCGACAGTACGCCAAGGCCTAGGCCTACAACTACTCCCGCATCCACGATCCCACGCCAGGGCTGCGGTATGCTGCGAGCGATAAGGACAAAACAGATGATCATAGTCGTCAGCGCAATGGAGAGAATTTGTCGCCTGCGGGTCGCGTAGATGTAGCCCATGCAGAAAAATGGCGCCAGCAGCACATGCAGTGGTCGCGGATTAGTAGCAAGGTAACGGGCTCGAACTACCACTCTAGGTGCGAATCCCAGATGAAATCCCTTATAACCTTCCGCATAGGCCATGTAGATCACGCTGAAAACCAAGGCTAACCAGTGGACTTCGCTCATATCCGAATTTTCTAGCTCCAAAGCCGTGGGCGCTAGCCTAAATATTGCGAATATCAACAGGAATAAGACCCCGCCAATACCCCATGCCATTCCAATTGCTTTCAATTTGATTCACTACCTCGATACGATGCGACATTATAACGGCTTTGCTGCAGAACCTGAAAAATCATTCAAGAGCATCTCCGAGGCAGCCTAGGGCTCACTTCAGGGTTTGGGACATCGCTTCTGTCGATAAAGTGAGATACTATTTCGCCCTGTTATCGGCGGCCTTAATCCACTGGAATCATCTACCCGCCCTCTTCGCTGCAACTCACTACAGGATTGATCGAATGGGTGTAAAACTTGGTGTAGTGATGGATCCCATCGAATCCATCACTGTTAAGAAA